>JBFMEF010000072.1 GCA_040753495.1 Candidatus Zixiibacteriota bacterium | reverse complement strand
GATGGAATCGCGAGAAATGCACAGGAGTTTCTGTGCCGACATAGTTTTTCAGCCATTGCGCCAAATCACGAAACTCGGCATCGGAGTCGTTCAGTGTCGGCACCACCAGATAGACAATTTCCAGCCCGACACCGGATTTTTTTATCTGCACAATGGCGTCCAGCACCGGTTTCAACTGACCGCCGACAATATTGCGATAATATTCCTCGCGAATCGCCTTCAGGTCCACTTTGACAGCATCCATCTGCGGCAGAAGTTGCGCGAGCGGCTGCGCTTCGATATAGCCGCCGGTAATCATGACCGATTTGATGCCGCTCTTATCTCCCCATTCCGCGATATCATACATATATTCATAGAATATCACCGGCTCAGAGTAGGTGTAGGCAATGACCGGAACGCGCTCCCTTATACAGGTATCGACGGCTGCCTGAGGGGGGAGTTCAAAGTTGTCGGTCTGCTCCGGTCGCATCTGTGAAATCTCCCAGTTCTGACAGAATTTGCAGTTGACATTGCATCCCGCCGTCGCCAGCGAAAACGCCCTGGAACCGGGAAGAAAATGATAAAGAGGCTTTTTCTCAATTGGGTCGATATTGGCGGAGCAGGGAAGACCATAGACCAGGGAATAATAAATATCGGAACGGTTTTCCCGGGTGCCGCAGTATCCTCTTTCCAGGTCAGTCACCCGGCATTTGCGGGGGCAGATGCCGCACTCGATTCCTCCTCCCTCGAGTTTTTTGTAGAAACGGGCTTCATGCGCCGAAAGTCTCCTTGTGAAGGAGAAGGCGCAGGCGTTTTCAATGCCGCCGATGATTTGCGGAATAATTCCGGAACCGGCAATAACAGATGTCATTGCTCCGCCTCCGAGAGTTCTTAAGAATCTCCGCCGCTCCATTAGAACAGTTCTCCCTGCCGAATGGAGCCATCGACCATAAATTCCCTGATTACCAAGTCAATTTTAGTTATGTCAGCCATGCCCAATCCGAGCTTCTCAGCAGTCGCAAGATACTTAACCGCTCTCCCCGATTTTTCAAGGGTCGGCAGATGGTTCCTCGTGCGCAACTGCTCCAGAATCATTAACGCCACAGAGTCTGCCGCCACCGGGTCATCCGATAAAATAATGCCGCCGTACTCAGCCAGGAAGCGGCTGTCGAAACCGGGCCCGCCGTTAAATTGAACCCGGGCGGCGTCGATAATGGTCAGTTTCTGCTTTTCTTTAACAGGGGCAAGTCCCAGGATTTCCGCCGCAAATGGGTCACAGTTATTGTCATGATATTTGTTGGGGTTATTTATTACCCCAAAAAGATTTTTCAGTCCCCCCGACATCCCTGCGATGGAGTGGTCTTTTAGTACGGGAAGATTTATGAGCGATTGAATCTCCTCCGTCAAGATGCGGCTTACCAGCGAATTGACTTCCCCCGAGGAATAGATTTCAGGGCTATAGCCGTATCGGCTGACGTCAGTGCCGAAGACTCTCACCCCTGATGAAGAGAGATTCAGCTTAAAGCCGGCCCCTTCCAGCTCATTGCTGGTGCGGTCCCAGACGATGATCTCGTTCTCATCGCGGCCGTCTCTTGCCAGAAGCGCTATAAGCGCTTTCACCACTGCCACAGAAGTTGAATTATATTTTCTTGTCAGGCAGTTTACTTTGAGACCGACTATTCCTGGTGGAATATATCTTTTAATGGCATCACTGATTTGAACCGAACCAGCCAATTCTTTCAGTCCGACTTCGAGCATGGTGAAATAATCTGCCATACCCAGTGTCTTTGCCTTTAATGGCAATTCCCTTCGAACCACAACTACCCGGCTCATACTGTCATATACAATCGATATCACCTTGCCTGTCAACCCTTTTTTCCTTGACCGGCTGAACTCTGTGCGGTATCCTCCTGATTGCAGATATGTCACATTGTCGCACCATATTAGAGTCTTTATTAATACTCCTGGTTTGCCATTGCTCGTCTGTAACGGCGGAAGTTCGCCAGCCGGCCGTCGCCGGTCAATTCTATCCGGCAGATCGTCAAGCTCTTTCAGCAATGGTGAATGAGCATCTGAACAAAGCCATTATTTCGGAAGGAATCGATGGTGATATCATCGCTCTTATTGTGCCGCATGCCGGGTTAGTCTATTCCGGGCAGATAGCGGCGCATGCCTATAAGTTAATTGAGGGCAAAACCTTTGAGCGCGTGGTTCTCTGTGGAGTGTCGCATCGGCATCGATTTCAGGGGCTTTCGGTCTATGGTCCCGGTGTAACCTGGAAGACTCCACTGGGTGAGCTATCCTGCGACGATACCATCTGCCAGCTGATGACCGGTTCATTCAAGGGAATCGAGATTATCCCGCAAGCCCATCTTCAGGAGCATAGCCTTGAGGTGCAACTTCCTTATCTGCAGACGGTGCTTTCAGATTTCAAGATAATTCCGATACTAATGGGATACCCTGATGACGTCAATACTTCTCTGCTTGAGAAGGCACTAAACGGCATCCCCGACACGCGCCGCACCATTCTGGTCGCCTCGACCGACTGGCAACATTACCGGTCTGCTTCCGAAGGATGGAAACTGGACTCGGTCGGAATAGAATGCCTTATGAAAATTGATGCCGACTGTCTGGAGAAAAATTTAAGAGACGGCAAGACCGAAATGTGCGGCGGAGGCGCTGCGGTGGCGGTAATGCGCGCCGCCGTTAATCGAGGAGCCAACCGGGTGATGATTCTCAAGTATGGAGATTCCGGCGATATCAGCGATGACAAAAGCAGCGTAGTCGGCTATCTCGCCGCGGTGATTTATCGCTCCGCGGAGAAATCTTCAATGGGGGAAAGCAAAGTGGAGGGAAGGCCGCCTTCGGTCTCATCCGGTGCGGCTTCTGATTCTTCATTATTCAGCGAATGGGACCTGACGCCCGAAGTAAAAAGGAAACTCTTGAGCCTGGCTCGCCGTTCGATACAGTCGTATTTGGAGAACCGCGCCCTTCCTGCCGTTGATTCTGACAAGATTCTGGATAAACGGGGCGCCGCTTTTGTAACCTTGACCCGCAATGGTCATCTTCGCGGCTGCATAGGGCAAACGGCTGCCAGCGAGTCGATATCAAAGACGGTCGCGTACTGCGCTGTCCAGGCTGCTTTCGGCGACCCCCGTTTTGTACCGGTCGGTCCCGATGAACTGCCGCAACTGCATATTGAAATCTCCATCCTGACCCCTCTGGAAAAGATAATATCTCTTGATGAGATCGAGGTCGGTCGTGACGGGTTAATGATTACCTACGGTAACAGCCGGGGGCTGCTGCTTCCGCAGGTGGCGGTTTCTTATCGATGGAGCCGCGAGGAATTTCTGGTACAACTCTGTCGCAAAGCCGGTATTCCCTCAGACAGCTATCGTTCTCCGGAGGCTGTAATCTACAAGTTTGGGGCTATTGTCTTCGGGGAATAAGGGCATCCTTGACAAGCGGTTTTTATATTGTTATGATAACAATTTACAGGAAAATGGAGGTTCCATTTGATTTACGGAGTCATACTGGCCGGCGGACGGGGAGAAAGATTCTGGCCCCTTTCTCGCGCTGACCGCCCCAAACAGCTTCTGCGACTCATTTCCGACCGGACTATGCTGCAAGAGACTATTGACCGCGTTTTGCCGCTGATTCCTATGGAGCGGATTTATGTTGTTACCTCCGAAAATATGACCGGGCCGATTCTGGACGAAATTCCTTCCTTGAAACCGGAAAATATCCTGGCTGAACCGCGCGGTCGCAACACCTGCCTTGCCATAGGACTTGCCGCGGAACATCTAAGCAAGACTGACCCTGATGCCGTCATGGTGGTCCTCTCCGCCGACCATATCATTCGCCCCGCGGAGCGGTTGATTGAGATTATAAAATCGGGGGCGGAAGTTGCCGCGGAAGAAGAGCGATTAATAACAATCGGCATCGAGCCGACCCGCGCCGAGACCGGATATGGTTATATAAAACTGGGGCAGCAGCATAAAGTGGCCAATGGATACGCCTTCTATTCGGTCGATGCCTTCACCGAAAAACCGAAAGCGGTAGTGGCGCAGGAATATTACTACGGGCGGAAACATCTCTGGAATTCCGGGATGTTTATCTGGTCGGTAAAATCGATTCTCGGTTCCATCAGTCAGTGCCAGCCGGAGATGGGAGAGATGCTCGGCAGATATGCCCGGGGCATCGGTACCGGCGATGAATGGGCGCTTCGGACAGACCTCTATGACAAAGCCGAGCCGATTTCTATTGATTTTGCCGTTCTGGAGAATGCTGAAAATGTCTTGACCATAAAAGCCGATATTCTCTGGGATGATGTTGGGAGCTGGAATGCCCTTGAGCGGTATAAAGATAAAGACCGCGAGAATAATGTGATTATAGGCGCCGCCAAAGTATCGGATGTATATGAGACCACCATCTATAATGAGACTGATGGCGTGATTGTATCAATCGGTGTCTCTGACCTGGTTATTGTCAAGACCGATAAGGTGGTCCTTGTGGTACATAAGACGAAAGCCAATGATATTAAGAAAATCCTCTCTCAGTTTTCGGAAGACAAGGACCTGCAGAAATTCCTATAAATATGAAGACAATATTGACTGCAGTTTTGCTCTTATCGCTGACGGTGGCGGCCGGTTGCGGCGGCGTGCGCTTAGCCAAAGGGAAAGATGACAAAGGAAAAGCCCGATTCTCGCCGGAGACATATCCTCTAAATATTCCTGAAGATTTAACCATCGTTCCGGCGCTCTATCCGCTGCCGACGCCCGACTCGGCACCGGGGCAACTTTTGCCGCCTGCCCACCAGCAATTGTCCCGCCCCGACACCGCCACGACGCCGCTGGAGCTGTATCGGGTGCAGATATTCACATCCCGCACCTACGGTCCGGCCGTTCGGGAGCAGAGTATCGCCTCGGAAATTTTCGATAAGAAAGTAGCCCTTGATTACGAGGTCCCCTATTACAAAGTGCGCCTCGGTGATTTCGATAATCGCCGTCAAGCCGAAGATTATCTATTTATCGCCAAAGATGCCGGTTACGACTCTGCCTGGGTGGTGCGGGTGACAATGAATGTCCAGAATCTTGAGCCGACCTATCGCACCACTGATGCCGAGAGCCGTTATCAATCGCCGGCCGCGCCAGTGGAAATTGAAATCGATAATGACAGCGCCTCTAATCCTGGATATTAATCCCTATGCCCCTCGTGGTGATATCATCATGAAAGCCGCCGCCATATTGAGAGACGACGGTCTTATCGTGGCGCCGACAGAAACACGTTACGGCTTATTGGCGCGCCATGACCATCGCCGCGCTCTGGAGAAAATGATTAAGTTGAAAGGACGGAAGGCCGAGATACCGGTTGCCCTTTTTGTGCCCTCCATTGCTGATATAAACAAACTGGGCGAATTGAACCACCGCGCCGAGGCGCTGGCGCATAAGTATCTGCCCGGTCCATTGACGTTAGTATTAAAAGCCAAGAGAGACCTGGGTCCTCCCCTGGCAGTTGACGGCAAGATAGGGATACGGTATTCGTCATCGGAAGTGATTAAGGCGCTTTTGGCCGTTTCTGATTTCTATCCTACGGCGACCAGCGCTAACCTGTCCGGACATGAGCAGCCGGTTACAGTCGATGAAATCGCCGCCATGTTGGGTGACAGCATATCCTTATATTTGAATAGCGGTCCGCTGGCGGGTGATGTCTCCACGGTCGTGGATTGCTCGGGGGCAGTAACGATAATCCTTCGCGAGGGAGCCATCACGAAATCTGAAATTGACCGCTTTCTGGAGACGGCATGAGTGAGGAGAGATTCAGAGTTATGTTTGTCTGCACGGGCAATACCTGTCGTTCCCCGATGGCGGAGGGGGGACTGCGCAAACTCCTTCAAAACCGCGGAATTGATTGGATCGATGTCTATTCCGCCGGAACGGCCGCGGCCTCCGGTTTCCCTCCGACCATTTACGCCATTGAAGCCTGCCGGATATGGGAGGCCGATATCAGCGGACATAAGTCCCGTCCTTTGACCGCAGAGTTGATTGAACAGACTGATTTGATACTCGCCATGACACCGGCGCACTGTTATGAAGTGGTGCGCCTTTCGCCCGAAGCCCGCTCGCGCACGTTCCTTCTGAGGAATTTCCCGGATGCCGGATGCGACGGCGAAGGAATCGCCGACCCGATAGGCGGGTCGCTGGATATGTACAATCAGACCTTTATTGAGATAGGTGAAGAAATCGGGCGGATTCTTCCTGTGATAATTGAAAGGGCGGAAAAGAAAAGGGCTCAATGAGACAGGAATGACCAAGAAAATCTTAATCACATTGGGTATTGTCGCTGCCGCCGCGGCCGCCTATTTTGTCTATGCCTCCCTGCGACCGGTTTCGGCTCAGGCAACCCAGGAGGCTTTGCCCGACCAGGGACTTGACCGCTATATTGAAAATAACGCTTTCGGCCTGGGCGAGAAGCTGACCTTCGATATCGGCTACGGCTTCATTAATGCCGGCTATGCCACGATGGAAGTTGCTGACCTGATAGAGTACAACGGTCGTCCCTGTTACCAGATTATCTCGACCGCCAACTCCAATAAGTTTTTCTCCTCTTTTTACCGGGTTGAAGATGTTGTTACATCTATAGTAGATGGCGTTGGCCTCTTTTCCTGGTACTTCGAAAAGAAATTGAGCGAGGGAAGTTACCGCGCCCATAAGAAATACAGCTTTGACCAGCTCAATCACCGCGTTTTCTATGAGAAGGATACCATTGAAGTCCCACCATATGTGCAGGATGCTCTCTCCATCCTTTATTATGTGCGAACACAAGAGCTGAAGGTAGGTGAATCGATATTTGTGGAGAATTTCACCGATGGCAAGAAATATCCGCTGGAGGTGAAAGTGCATCGGAAGGAAACCATCCGCGTCAAAGCCGGAAAATTCGATTGTATCGTGGTCGAGCCGCTGCTTTTGAGCTCAGGAATATTCAAGCATGAAGGGAAACTGACGGTCTGGCTGACCGATGACCGCCTGAAAATGCCGGTTTTAATGAAGTCGAAAGTTCTGGTAGGCTCAATCTCGGCCGAATTGACCGACTACAAACTGGGCGAAATTGTGGATTTTTGAAGGTTATGAGCCGTTTCCAGCAAATTGATTTAAAAAAGGTTCGCCTGGTCTCCTTAAAGAAGCGCCCCAGCAAGACCGCTATCGGCAATTTCGGCCGGGCGCTGGAGACGACAGGGGCTGACCGCTTTTTTGCGTCACTGCCCCGATTTCTGAAAGCGGAGGAACTTCAGGAGTTCCTCAAAGCGGTCGCCAGAGCGCGCCGCAAAGGACGCCCCTTTCATCTGATGCTTGGCGCTCATGTCATCAAAGTCGGGCTTTCGGACGTGATAATCGACCTGATGAATCGCCGCATCGTTACCGGTCTCTCCTTCAATTCCGCCGGCTTGATTCATGACCTGGAGCTTGCCTTTGGCGGAAGAACCTCGGAAGATGTCGCCGCCGGTCTGCGAGACGGCTCCTTTGGTATGGCGGAGGAAACAGGACATATGTACGCCGAAATTGTCCGGCTCGCTATAGAAGACGAACTCGGTCTCGGTGAAGCGGCCGGGAAGTTTTTGAACCGACCGAAATTTCCTTTTCGCAAGCATTCGCTCTTTGCGGCGGCGGAGCGTTTGTCGATGCCGGTGACGGTTCATCTGGGAATCGGCACTGACATCGTTCAGCAACATCCCGTTTTTGATGCCGCTGCCGCCGGCGAGGCATCCTTCCGCGACTTCAAGATTCTTGCCAATATCCTGCTGTCGGCCGACCGGGGCGGGGTGGTCGCCAATATCGGTTCCGCCGTTATTCTGCCGGAGGTTTTTCTGAAGGCTTTAACCGTGGCGCGGAATATTGGCAAGCATACCCCGAATATCACGACCGCCAATTTCGATATGATTAACCACTATCGTCCCGCAATGAATATCGTTCGCCGGCCTACCGAAACCGGGGGCAAGGGATACAATTTCATCGGTCATCACGAAATAATGATTCCCCTGATGGCCTGGGGATTGAAATCGTTTGTCAGAGTCACCAAGTAGATTCTGGGAGTTGCCTATATGATTAGACTTGTCGAATGTGTGCCTAATTTTTCCGAAGGGCGCCGAAAAGATGTTATTGATAGAATTGTCGCCGCCATCACCTCTGTTCCATCGGTGGTACTGCTTGACCGGGAGATGGATGCCGACCATAATCGCGCCGTGGTCACCTTTGTCTGCCCGCCGGAAGATGCGGTCGAAGCCTGTTTTCGAGGTTATAAAGAAGCGGCCGAACTGATAGATATGCGGACTCATCAGGGGGAGCATCCCCGGATGGGGGCGACCGACGTCTGTCCCTTCATTCCGATTTCTGATTTCAGCGAAGCGGAAGCGATTGAATTGGCAAACCAGCTGGGCCGACGGGTAGGGGAGGAGCTGCAGATACCGGTTTATCTGTATGAATCAGCCGCCACCCACCCGGACCGCCAGAATCTCGCTTATGTCCGGCGCGGAGAATATGAGGCGATCCGGGATGAAATCGAAACCAACCCGAGCCGCAAACCGGATTACGGTCCATCGAAGATGAACCTCAAGGCGGGAGCCACCGCCATTGGTGTCCGTTTCCCGCTGGTTGCGTTCAATGTCTATCTTGATACCGACCGCGTTTCTATCGCCAAGAAAGTCGCTAATGCCGTTCGCTTTGCCAAGGGCGGATATCGCTTTGTTAAGGCGATGGGCTTCTCCATAAAAGAGCGCAATCTGGTGCAGGTCTCGATGAACCTGGTCAACTATACTCAGACCCCGCTCTTTCGGGTATTCGAGACAATTAAGTCCGAGGCTGCCCGTTACGGGGTCAATGTTCTATCCTCAGAAATAATTGGACTTGTTCCTCAACAGGCGCTGCTTGATGTTGCCGACTTTTATCTTCGCCTCGAAAATTTTACAGCGGCTCAGGTACTGGAAGAAAAACTGCGCCGCAGCGGAGTTGGTGGCGGCGGTGTTGCCGCATCATTCTACGATGAAGTTGCCTCTTCATCTCCGACCCCCGGTGGCGGCTCGGTAGCCGCTTCGGCCGGAGCTTTGGCGGCGGCGCTTGATGCCATGGTCTGCCGTCTGACGGTTGGGAAGAAAAAGTATGTCGATGTTCAGCAGGAATTGACTGCTATCCGCGACAGAGCCGAAACCTTGCGGGCGCAATTGACGGAAATGATTAAGAAGGACGGCGAAGCGTTTGACAAGGTGATGTCTGCCCGCAAACTGCCTAGAGATACCGAATCTGAAATAAGCCGACGCAATGCGGAAATCATAGCCGCTACCAAGCAGGCCGCCCTGGCGCCGCTGGAGACCGCCCGGCTTTCCCTGCAGGTGCTGGAACTGACCCGTATTGTTGCCGAAAAGGGGAATGTCAATTCCGTGTCTGATGCCGGTGTCTCGGCGCTGATGGCAAAAGCCGCCATTGAGGGAGCCATATATAATGTGAAGATAAATATCTCCTCTCTGGACGATACCCAGTTTGTGGAAAACCTGCGCCGGGAAATCGCCGGTTTACAGGAAAAAAGCAGCCTGCTTGCCGATGAAATCCGGAAGGTCGTGGAGAGCAAGCTTTAGATGTACGACCGCATCGACCTGCATATTCATACCTATTACTCGGATGGACTGAATTCCCCAGTGGAAATCCTCGAGATTGTCCGGTCAAAGAGTCTGCGCGCTTTTGCCATTTGCGACCACGATAACCTGCAGGGATATCGCGAAATCAGGAAACTCCTCAGGACCGATGACCCGGAGTTAATCAGCGGGGTAGAGCTGTCAGCCGGAAAGGGGACCGATGATATACATCTGCTGGGGTATTTTATTGACGCAGACAATCCGGCTTTGACCGATGCTCTTGCCGATTTTCGCCAAAAAAGGAACCGCCGCGGCGAAATAATGTTAAGCAAATTAAAAAAGATGGGAGTCGAAATCCCTCTGGAACTTGTAAAAGAGATTGCCGGTAACTCCGCCATCGGGAGGCCGCATGTTGCCGATGCCCTGCTCAGAATCGGCGCGGTAAAATCGTATGAAGCCGCTTTTGGAAAATATATCGGGGATAAATCGCCCGCCTATGTCCCCAAGGAAAATATGAGCCCGGCCGAGGCTATCGCTCTTATTCATAACGCCGGCGGTCTGGCAGTCCTGGCGCACCCCGGAATCGGCAATGTCTCCCGTTTCATTGACGACCTGGTGCCGATTGGCCTGGATGGCATCGAAATTTATCATCCCAATCATAACAGCCAGCACCGGACCCGCTACAAGAAGATTGCCCAGGAGCATAATCTATTAATCACCGGCGGCTCCGATTTCCATGGGCGTGACGGCAAATACGGGCTCATCGGAAGTGAACCGGTCGCCTATGATATTCTCGAATCACTGAAAGCAAGATACAATTCAAGAAATAGAGGTATCCATTGAAAACGTCACTTGTATTTATGATTCTTCTGATGCTCTTTGCGGCAGGGACCGCGGCTGCCGAAACATTGAGCGAACAGTACCAGCAGGATTTGCTCGACCGAATGCGGTATCTTCGGGGCGCTGGACCTATACCGGTCTCCCTCGATTCTGTAGAGCAGCCCCATTGCGGCACCAGTATCGCCTTCGAATTATTCTTGAATCTGCCTCAGATGTCGGAGTCGTTCCGCGCCGCCAAGCCGATGGCTCGTCCCGCTCTTTCCGATTCGATGGTCTCGCCGGCGCAGAGATTTATGATACATTACACCACCTCGGGAGTTGACGCCGTCTATCAGTCAAATGTCGATATCGCTCCGGCCGACGGCATTCCTGATTATGTCAATCGGGTGTCCGAAATCGCCGATTCCGTATATAATTTTATAACGGTCTATCTCGGTTTCCCGTCGCCGCCTCAGGATGATTTTTACCCCGACGGGGGCGACTCTCTCTATGACATTTATATCCAGGAACTCGGCTTGTCATATTACGGCTATACCCAGGGGGAAATCGCCATCAACGCGCAGTCGGCAACTTCTTACCTGGTAATTGACAATAATTACAATTTTGCCCCGTACAGCACCCGTCCTCTCGATGCGGTTCGTGTTACTGTGGCCCACGAATTTTTTCACGCCATCCATTTCGGTATGGATTATACCGAGTACGAGGGCGCCAACACCTATGATGACCCGGCGCGACTGTACTGGTGGGAGATGTCCTCCACCTGGATGGAAGAGGCGGCGTACGACGCCATCAATGACTATTACGGTTATCTCAAGGCATTCTATGATTACCCCTGGCTGGCGCTTCAGGATTTCTCCATCGGCAACTCGCTGCATCCCTATGGCGCGGCGGTGTTCCCGATATATTTGAGCGAGAAATTCGGACCGAGCATTGTGCGCGAAATCTGGGAGCGCTGTCGCGATTACGGCACCGGACCGCAGTTCCTTCGCGCCGCCAATGAGGCGATAATGGAGCTCTCGACGGGGGAATATGATTTGGGGCGCGCTTTTGCCGAGTTCAGCGTCTATAATCTGTTTACCGGTCCCCGTTCGGTAAGAGCTCCGCTCTCATATCGCTATGTAAGGAATACAGCGGTGGACACAGTAGCGACACCACTGGTTTTCTCCGAGGCGGCGAATTATCCGATGATACCTGATTCGGCTTTTATCCCGCATGCCAGCTATCCCTTCTTTATGGTGTGGCCCTGGCCCAGTACTACCCCGGAGATAACCGCCGAAAAAATGGGATATTTCAAACAGCGGGTGCCGCAAAACCTGGCGTCAAACTATATAACGCTTAATAATCTTGGACCGGGCGACGACACCGCTATCTTCCGCTTCACCGGCGACCGGATTACCTCTTTACAGCTGCGGTGGCATACGGCTGTAGTCGGCTTTCCGATCAATTCAGGTTCGCCGGCGGATGTTCGCATACATTACCTGACCGATTCGGCTATTGTCGTTGATTCCATGTTCACCTCCGGATTTTTCAGGTTCTACGCCATACCATCGGTATCATCGATTATAAACTCTGCCTATATTGACGGCGCCACTGGATATCATTTTGGGTATCTTGTGGCCGATTCCGTGACGGAGGTTGACCTCGACGACAGCACCAAACTTCGCTTCAAAGTGCTTGCCCCGTATCCCAATCCGATGGTAGTTAAATCAGACAATGATGAGATAACTTTCAGAGTCGAATTTGAGCGCGAAGCCGGTATACCGGGCGGCACCAAAGTCTTTGTTTCCGTAGACTTGTTCAACGCCGCCGGAGAAAAGGTGCTCTCGCCGAATTTGACTGACAGCATCGGCGAAGTGCTCTGGCCTGTCAATGAAGATGAATGGGAATGGTCCTGGAATCTGCTTAACGACAAAGGCAAGGCGGTGGCGCCCGGAGTCTATATTGCGGTCATAAGACTGGAAGTCCCCGACGCCAATATCAGCACGGTCAAAAAGTACAAGCTTGCCGTTATCAAATGAGACCGTCGCCGCAGATAATAGCCAGAGTCGCGATTTTCGCGGCTCTGGTTTTTGTTTTCTCTTATTTCACCCTGCTTTTGCCCAATGTCAATCCGGCCTTTTTCATCGTCTTTTCCGCCGGCTACCTTTGGGGTATCTGGCCCGGAATCGGGGTCGGCTCTATAGGCTTTTTCCTCTGGTCCAATCTGAATCCTTCCGGTCCGGTCGCCTTTCCGCTGCTTCTTTCGCAACTGGCGGGAATCTCCCTTTCGGCGGCGGTAGGAGTCGGCGCATTCAAGTTTGCCGGTGTAAACAAGAAAGAAGCCGGGCTTCTCCTGATATTGAGCGCCGCAGGAATTCTGACCGGCATGCTTTATCATCTGGTGGTTGACATAGTTGACGCCTGGCTTTATCAGCCGTTTTGGCCCCGGTTCATATCCGGTCTGGCATTTTCATTGATTACCATTATTTCAAATGGTATAATATTCCCGTTGTTCTATCCCGCTTTGAAATTTTTGCAGGAGCGAGAAAGCCGACGGCGAAAATGATAAGAGTCATTTCATCCGCCCTTCTTATCGTAATCATTTTATCGGGGCAGGTTGTTGCACAGGAGGTTCCCCTCGACACTATCCGGATTCCTTCGGGCGATTCGGTGTTGATTATTACCCCCGAGATGCTCCAGCAGAAGCTACAAAAAGTTGATACACTCGGTTTCGAGAAATATATCTTCTATGATTCTCTGACAGTGCGAGCGTTGCCGTCACGTTTAGACCTTCGCCCCGATGCCAATCGCTCTTTTCTTCATGATGCCGGCGATTTCTTAAAATTT
The DNA here is from genome assembly GCA_040753495.1 of Candidatus Zixiibacteriota bacterium. Taxonomy (NCBI): domain Bacteria; kingdom Pseudomonadati; phylum Candidatus Zixiibacteriota; species Candidatus Zixiibacteriota bacterium. Next base: position 3,092 of record JBFMEF010000072.1, on the reverse strand, counting down.
GCTCCTTCTTATTCAGTCATTGAGGACCACCAGACGCCTCAGAGAAAAACGGCCGCTCCATTTAGTCTGCCGGGGGAGCGGTTGAATCTCATACTGGACGGACGACCGCTTGCTCCGAGTGAGCATATTCTTCAGCCCGATGGCCTGACTGATTTGAATGATATTCCAGATTTTGCATCGGGAGGAGTGTACAGTGTAGAGGGTCCGCTGGGGATGGCATTCGGCGCCGAGAACGCCGTTTCCTCTCTCATAATGACTCTGCCCAGACCGGAAAGAGGAAAAGCCCTCTCCGGGCTGGTGGTCGATAAAGGCTCCTGGGGTTATGCCAACACCAGAGCGCAATTCACCAGTGAGAGCCAGAAAGGGCGGAGGATTGCCGCGGCGGTGCAGTATCGCAAAGCGAATGGCGCTTACCTGTTTCTGAGCGACAGCGCCTATCATCAGTGGGGCGAAATATATCAGCCTGTCGGCAAGAGATGGAGTCTGAATCTGCAGGGATGGCTCTACCGCCGTATGGGAACACTGGCAATCTATCCTGATACTATCTTTTATCCGATGACCCGCGACCGACGAGAGCAGCAGTTTCAAGGCGCAATTGAGTACTATCATTCCAGCGCCGCCACCAGCGCCCTGGAATATGGTTTCCGAAAGTCAGAATCGCGTCCCTCCGGTTCTCTTACAAATTACAAGCGGGCCCTTAAGATTTTTGATAACAGTCTCCGCCTTTTCCATTATCATCGGTTCGGGACAGTTGACAGCCGCCTCGAAGTCATCGGCGGCGAAGAAGAGTTTGACGATCTTGGGGTTAACCATAAGCGGTGGCATACAAAAGCGGCAGTAACTTTATCCACGGGCGACTCCAGCTCGAATCTGACCCTTTATAGCTCGGTGGCAAAGGTGGAAAGATTCGACCCTCTTCCGGCGGCGATGTTGTCCTATCAAAGGAACCGTGAGCGCTCCTTTATTCAGATATCGGCCGGGTATGTTGGAAAATTTCCCCGTCAGTCGCTGCTTTATCTTACATCACAGGCGGAAAAACTTCTCGACCTGAACACGTTTGACTATTATGAAGCGGGGAATCCTGAACTCAAACCGGAAAAGCAGTTGGTGGGGAATTTGACCGTTGGTCTTGGCCGCACGAACAATGACCTGGTTCTTTCCGCAACTGGCGGCAAAATCTTTGATGGCATAGATTGGCTCCGGCGCGCCGATACTTTGACCGGTCCCTTTTATCGCCCCGGCACTCACGACCTGGAGTTTATCTCTACTTCGCTGGTCAAAACTATCTCCTATCGCGACAATATTTATTGGAAAGGAGGAGGGAGTTATCGCTATCTGACCCTTACCGACAATGACAATCCCCCCTATGCGCCGGAGTATCAATTGTTCTCAGGGCTGGAGCTTTCCTATCAATTCCGCAAACCGCCTATCAGACTCTACGGCTATATCGAGGGGCAATATTATGGTCCCTATCATGGTTTCCGTGGCAAGGAACTGGGTCAGGACCCGATTATCAATTTGAAGTTCTCATTCTCCATCAAGTCATTTCGCTTCTATTACATTTTCCAGAATATCACGGGCGCGGCGTATGCGCTTCGAGAGGACGCTGTTATCCCCACCTGGTACGACTTTTTTGGTTTCAGCTGGAATTTTATCGATTGAACTGCCCGGCATCTGCGGCAAAAAACTGCTCGCTTCTAATGTACCAGTTCGGCCAATCGTTGCGGGGTGAATTCCCGTATAAAAATAGACAATCCGGTTAAGAACCATTAATCTTCTATTTCTAAATTTTTGGGAAACTTTTGGAACCGTTGGTTGTTACGGGAAACAGTTTAACGTAACATTACAAATTATAAAGAAGGGAAAAATATGTCGTACGAGTGGAAATTCAATCCCCGTCCCTATTCCGATGAGGAAGCCAAGAAACTTCTTAAGGACGTCGTTTCACCGGAAACGACCGACTGGCACTACAATACTCATCACAAAGGGTATGTAACATTTCTCAACAAAATTGAAGCGGCGCTGGAAAAAGCCGATCGCGCTGCCGCCAATGGCAATTATTCTGAAATCGGCGAACTGAAACGCCGTCTGACATGGAACCACGGCGGCACCGTGTTGCACGATGTTTACTGGGAGGTTTTGGGAGGCGATGGCGACCCCTCCAAGGGGAAAGAGGTCTTAGCCGCCATCGAGAAAGAATTTGGAAGTTTTGACAACTGGAAAGCCGATTTCAAGGCGACCGCAATCGCCGCCAAACTTTCCGGCTGGGGTGTTCTGGTCTTTGACCGTCTTTACAGCGGTCGCCTGCTCAATGTCTTAGTTGATGAGCATCATTATGGCGCTATCTGGGGCGGTGTGCCGCTGATTTCCCTGGATGTGTTCGAACATGCCTATTACCACAAAGATGGTCCCGGGCGCGCCAAATATATAGACAACTTTCTTGCCAACCTGCATTGGGGAAGAATTAACGAGCGGTTCAAAAAGTACGCCAAATAGTTTTTACTCCGTATAGTGCAATAGAAATTGCGGTCGACCATAATGGCTGACCGCAATTTTTATTGAAGTCAAAGTCATCTCCTGAATCAATTATAAATTATGGACTGTCGCGATAAGTTTCCCTGTCGCTCAGACCATATCTGCTGTGAGTTCTTGCAGAAATTCTTCTATTGTCCGCGGATTATATCCCAGCTCCTTTCTTGCTTTAGAAATATCATAGAAGAACCGCAGTTTCGCCAACCGGGCAATTCCGCGATTCACCCGCGGTCCCTTGCCGTGCGGTCCGCCGATATGCCGCAGCCGGTATAGCAGCTCACCGACATATCCCACCGGGTAAAGAAGTGACACCGGAATTTTAAGCCAGGGGCGTCTAATCCTGAAAAACTCCCGGGCGACGGCAAAAAGACGCAAAGTATCGATGTTGTCGCCGGCAAGTATATACCGCTCTCGGTTCCTTCCTCGTTCCAGCGCGGAAATTATCCCCTCTATCACGTCATCGGCATGCACCAGGTTCACGCCGAAATCGAAATAGAAAGGGATAATTTGCGGTATCTTCTTCAAATCGGTCCTTGTAATTTTTCGCTCCGGCGGATAGA
>JBFMEF010000071.1 GCA_040753495.1 Candidatus Zixiibacteriota bacterium | reverse complement strand
CATAACGATATCGACTTCTTCAACCAGGAAAGGATAAGGGGCGGTGCAGGACTGGGAAGGGTCCTGGTAAGATTTATAGAGCTCCATACCGGTAACCCAGTGTTGAATGAGCCAGTATGGTCCGAGGTCGTGGCGCACGGAGCATATTTCAGCGGAGGCAAAGCGAGGCGCCAGCGAAAGATTTTCGATACTGAAATCGGTAAGCGGCGTCACCGAGGCGCTTCTCTTAGAATCGAATCCGGCCGCGGCGGAAACAATCAGAAGGCATACTAATATCATCAGGATAGGTTTCCGGAACATCGAAAACTCCTTTTTTCGATAAAAAATGTTTCTTCTACTTGATATCGATTGATTTTGCCGTAACTTAACCGGATATGAGCAGAGAGGATTTCGAAAGAGAAAGCGGCGACCGGCGCTGTTCAAATTCTGCGCAGCCGACAGAATACCCCGCTCCTACCGCTTTGCGGCGCAAACCGGACTGGCTCAAAGTGCGCGCCGGAGGGGGGAAGCGTTTCCACGAAGTTGAGGAACTTCTGAAGGAGTATCATCTCCATACCGTCTGCCGTGAAGCCAACTGCCCCAATCGCGGCGAGTGTTATTCGCAGGGAACCGCCACCTTTCTTATTATGGGTCCGCACTGCGCCCGCAACTGCCGTTTCTGCAATGTCACCCATGGCGCTCTGCAGCCGCTCGACCCGGAGGAGCCCTCCAGAATCGCCCGCGCTGTTTCGATTCTGGGATTACGCCACGCCGTTATTACCTCGGTCACCCGCGATGACCTTGACGATGGCGGCGCCGCCCATTTTGCCGCTGTGATTAAGTCTATCCGAAAACTCAAAAGCGATATCACCATTGAAGTCCTGACGCCGGATTTCAGAGGCGACCTTGACGCCCTTGAAATCGTGCTGGCGCAGAGGCCCGATGTCTTTAACCATAATGTCGAAACGGTGCCTCGCTTATATCCGCAGGTGCGACCCCAGGCGGATTACCTCCGCTCGCTGGCGGTGTTGAGAGCCTCCTCCGAACGCGCCGGGATTCTGGTCAAATCCGGATTAATGCTGGGACTGGGCGAAGATGAAAAAGAACTGCAGAAACTCTTTATTGACTTGAGCCAACAGGGGGTGCAATTATTGACCATCGGGCAGTATCTTGCCCCTTCCCGAAATCATTTTCCGGTGGCAAAATATTATTCCCCGGAGGAGTTTGAAAAGATTGCCGCTCTTGCCCGCCGGAGCGGAATAAAAGAAGTTTTTGCCGGACCGCTGATTCGCTCCTCCTATCATGCGGCGGAGCAGTTTTACGCCCAGTAGGGATTCTCCCATTATCAGGGTAAAATTGATACAATCCCCCCAATAGCCCTTTTGCCGCTCTAATTCTCTTCCGATACAGTGAGTATGATTCAGAAAAAAACTACCGCTATTACTTCAAAAACTTACCCACTCAGGAAGGTGGTCACTCTATGAGAGAGATAATTATCATAGATGACGAGCAGTATATCGGCAATATTATCCGGGAAGCCTTAAGCGAGTTCCGCGATTTTCGGATTCATAATTTCACCGACCCGGTGCAGGCGGAAGATTATATCGCCAAGAACGGGGTTGACCTGGTGCTGACAGACCTGGTGATGGGGAATTATTCCGGAGTTCATATTCTCGAAACTACTCTGGCAAACCACCCCGATGCCATTGTTATTCTGATGACCGGCTTCCCCACGGTAAAGACCGCCATTGCGGTTCTGAAAAAGGGCGGCTACGATTACCTGATAAAACCGTTCAAGCTGGAAGACCTGAAATCGGCCATCAAAAGAGGGCTGGAGCATCAAACGGTGCGGCGGGAGAATGTCGCCCTGCGCAGCCAGATTGAACTGATGAAGGTCGCCGATGCCCATAGCCGCGGGATGAAACTGCATCCTTTCTTGAAACTTATCATCGATTCCGCGGTCAAAGTGATACCGGCCGAATTTTCGGCAGTTCTCCTGCGGGACCGTCTTACGCAAAAATACAGTCTTCAGTGCTCCCAGACCCGTGAAGGGGAATGGGCCTGGTCCTTTCCGCCGAGCGCTGCCTTGACCCTTCCCGAAGGCGATAAAATCGGACTGGAGCCGACCTATATAAATGATGAATTCAGACAGGATGAGCAGCAGTACAAACGTTCCATAATATATTATCCGCTGATGTCGCGCGGAGAAACCCTGGGGCTTCTGGTGATTACTTATATCGACCGCTTCAATCATATCAGTCCGGGGCAGCTGCGACTGATATCGCTTCTGGCGGCATCTGCCGCGAACGCGGTTGACAGCGGACGTCAGGAGCGCAATCTCCGCAAGTCGTATCTGATGACTATCCGCGCTCTGGCGAATGCGGTGGAAGCGCGGGATATCTGCACCGCGGGACATACCGACCGGGTCTTCCGTCTGGCGCGGGTCATCGCCCGCAAACTGGGCTGGGACAAAGAACGGCTGGGATATCTCAAAACCGGTTGCATCCTCCACGATATCGGAAAGATCGGCGTCCCCGATGCCATCCTCAATAAGCCGGGAGAGTTGACCGCCGAAGAAAGAAAAACGATGGAGAAACATCCCGAACTCGGCATGCGGATATTAGCCGGTATTCCCAGCCTGGAGCCGGTTCTGCCATATATAATCTCGCACCATGAGCGGTACGACGGCAAAGGGTATCCCTACGGTCTTCAGAGAGAAGATATTCCGGTTGAAGGACGTCTTCTGGCAGTGGTCGATACCTTTGACGCCATTTTATCCAATCGCCCGTATCGGCAGGGGACCGACGCCGAAGCGGCGGTGGCCGAATTATTGAAAAATCGCGGGACGCAGTTCGACCCGATGATAGTGGACCTGTTTATGGAGGCGTATCGGGAGGGGAAAATCGCCGCGGTGACGGTTAACGGCCGTGAGAAGCGGCAGACTGTATCGCTTAATCCAGTATAAACGGCGCCGGCACGAAACTGACGAGAAAAATAAATATGGCGATAAGCGCCATCACCTTTGCCGCGCCGGTCAGTTTCTGGCTGTCGTTGTAAGTGGGGGGATGATTTATCCCGAACAGAAAGACCAGCGCCCCAAAGAACCACCAGCCGGGCCACCAGAACCCGAGCACCATCATAACAATCAGGAAGAACCGTCCTATCTGATGCTGACGGTTTCCCAGCAGACCATATAGTATATGCCCGCCGTCAAGTTGACCGAGCGGGAGCAGATTTATCATTGTCACCAGGAGTCCGACCCATCCGGCAAAAGCGGCCGGCGACAGCATGAAGTCGTATCCTTCCGGTATCGGACCGATTATCAGCCAGGAGAGAAGTTTTATAAGCAGGGAGTCGCCCAGCCGCATCCCTCCTTCAAAATCAGGCGGAATGATTTCCGACCGGCTCAACCCGATAGCGATAGCAATCACCGATATCACGAACCCGGCAATCGGGCCGGCGGCGCCGACCTCAATCAGGTCGCGCCGGTTGGTGAAGGGGGATTTCGATTTGATGACGGCGCCAAAAGTCCCGACAATATTCGGCGCCGGGATGAAATACGGCAGCGACATAAAGACCCCCCGGCGGCGGCCTGCCAGGTAATGGCCAAATTCGTGAAAGAGCAGGATTGCCATCAAGGCGACGGTAAATTCGAGCCGTTCCTGCACCGCTCCGGGACGGTCGAAATAATGGAAATCGAGCGACAGCAGCGCCGGCGCCAGAAACATGGTGGCAAGCGTCGCCAGGAAAAGAATAATGTTAAGTAGCGGGAGGCGGATTTTCCTGGTCTGGCGAACGGCGATGAGAATGCCGTGGGCGTCCTCGCGGACATTCGCCGTGAAGCCGACATTGTTGAGCCGCCGATGCAGAAGCGAAAACGCCTCTTCCCTGCCGATGAGAGGCTTGGCGCGCAGTATCAGCCGCCCGTCATGAAAATAGATAGCCGATATCTCATAGATATCGGAAAGCTGGTAATATATGGCGCGCGAAGTCTGTTCCGGGTTATCCATATCTATTAATTCGTCATATCGCTTTCATATTGAACAAGATTAAACCGTTTTGGTTCGAGTTTGTCAAGATGTTGCAGCGGATATCCGTTGCGTCAGTTCTTAGGTTCGACCCAGTCGGAGCGTGAACTGATGCCATTGGTTGCTGGAATATATCTTGGGCAGGGGTGAACCCTGCCCCTACCGACATTCCGGCGTACGCCGGAATCCACCCCATAGGATTCTTCGTTGCGTCAGTTCTTAGGTCCGACCCCGGCGGAGCGTGAACTGACGCCTCTGGTTGCTGGAATATATCTTGGGCAGGGGTGAACCCTGCCCCTACCGTCATTCCGGCGTACGCCGGAATCCACCCCATAGGATTCTTCGTTGCGTCAGTTCTAAGGTCCGACTCCGTCGGAGCGTGAACTGACGCCTTTGGTCGCCGGATTATATCTTGGGCAGGGGTGAACCCTGCCCCTACAAGAGGCATAAAAAAAGCCCCCCGGTTCACGGGGGGCTTTATGAATCTATGATGATTCACTCAGGAGCGTTAAATCTCCCATTCGCCGAGCGGGCACGGTCCGCCGTTGAAGTAGAACTCCTTCAAGTACAGGACGTCATTAATATCGATAGTCTCATCGAGATTGACATCGCCCAGGTACATGAACGGGAACGGTCCGTTGCCGCCGAAGTTCACATGCGCGGCGAGATAAACAATGTCAACAATGTTAATCACGCCGTCGTTGTTGACGTCACCACGACCGAAACCGCAGAACTTGTTAGCCAGGTCTGCGATACCGTAGTAGTTAGTGGCGTCGTCTGCATTGGTGATATTCGGCATTCCGAAGTTGGCGAAGCAATAAACACCGGTATCACTGCCGGAGAAGGTATTCTTGGCAATGGTGTACCAGGCATCGCGGTCGTCAGGGTCGGAAGCGCACGGGTCGGTGCCGGGCTGGTGGCTGAGACCGACATTGTTCGACATCCAGTAGTACACGGAGTCGAGCCAGATATCGGAATCATTCCAGGGTCCCATCTGAGCCGTAATGGTCTTGGAATTGATCAAAGGCTCAAAACCGCAACCAAACGGAATCTTCACAAATCCCCAGCCCATGGTCGGAGCGCCGCAATCATACACATAAGCGAGTGAATGAGAGGCGTCGTATCCGTTCATCTGGCGGGTATTGGTGGGCTCAACGTCATAGTCCAGCATGGCGCCGAGGTACAGGTCGGTAACCTGCTGCCCGTAGCGGGCATAAACGGCATGGCGTTCAATATAGAAGTTATTGAATGCCGCTACGCCGGTCACGCCGATGGCTTTCACGCAGGCTTTGAAGCCGACCGTAAGAGTATCATCATACGGCGGGTCTTCATTGTAATCCCACGGATAAGCCCACCACCAGTGCAGCACGGCGCTGGTGTCGTCATCCATATTCTGCATCGAGTCCACATAGGAGTAAGTCATGACGTTACCATAAATATTGTTATAGGTAGCGCCATTGTCGGTAGACATGGAGGCGAGCAGCACGTTGGAGGACAGGTGCGGCGGGCAGACCTCAAGGACGCATTCGGGATCGGCAAGGAGTGATTTCCACTCGTTGTCATATCCATGCCAGTTGAGGGAGTGGAGAGCCACGCGGTACTTGCTTATGGCATAAATCAAAGCGCCCTGCCACAGCTGAGCATCTTCGCCATTAACATCAAAGCTGGCGGAGTCGCCGTGGGCGACAAAACCGGAGTTCCAGATAATCTTGTAATTATCGGCAGCGGTTCCGAAATAGAGACGTTCCGTAGCATAGAGGCAGCCGCCGATTAAGCCGAGCTCAATCTGCGGAATGGCATAGTTCGGATCGTCTATCAGAGCGCTATCCAGGAAGTAATCCGGGTCGTTGGTTCTGACATAAGCATAGAAAGCGTGACGCCCTCTGGTGATCATCGGGCCATTCACCTCCAACTGGATATCGATAGTATCGCCGGGAGCAACGAAGGAGCCGTTGAGCGGAGATATAATCGAGTTAATGTAAGGCGGAGGAGCGAAGGCCGCGTTGTTCATGGAGATGCCCTTGTCATAAGCCATCTCGTCGATAGCCAGGTCGGTCTCATCGGCGAAAGCGAGGCTCCAGTTGTCGGTCTTCGGGTTGAAGTTATCGACAAAAGTTGACAGACGGGTCAGTCTCTCCTGGTTGGCGCTGCTGACCACGGCCGAGAGCGGCGTGGTGTTGTTGCTGATTTCATCAAGAGTGATGTTGACAATCTGCAGCGGAGCGCAACCACTGTTAGCAATAGCATTCGGGAATGTGGCGACGTAGTTGCTCGGGGAGCCAAATTCAACCGGAATGTCGATCACGTAGTCAGGAATGTCGAGGCGCGGACGATTGGACTGATTGGTCAGACCAATAATCTTGTTGCGCCAGGTCAACAACAGGTGACTGTCATTCATGACCGGAGCGACTCTGTGACCGGCATTGCTGAAGCTGCCGGACAGGTAACCGGTGAAGCGACGATGGAACAGCGGAGCGCCATTGTCGGCATTAAAGAACTTGGCATAGTTCGAACGATACACGCCAATATAAACATCCGATACACTCGGCTCACAGGTGAGAACACCTTCCATCAACGGGAAGTCGGCCGCATAAGGCTGAGTCGGATAGGTGTTGGTCCATTCAACCGAACCGGTGGTACGGTTAACACCGATAGGACCACGGTGGTCGCCGGAGGTTGTCCAGTACGGCCAGGACTGATGGATAACGCGGGAGGCATCGATGTTAGGCATCGAATATCCGCCGCTTCCGTTGTGGGCGCGAACGGCCCAGTTCAGAGAACCATCAGCGGCATTAATGGAGTACAGAACACCACCCTGCTGAACCGGTGAGCTGTTGTCGGCTATCGGATAGTACGAACAGGTGTAAAGTATATTGTCAGCGCCAGGCTCGCAGGCTCCCGTTCCGGCTACCGAAATAGCGTTGGGGAATCCTTCAAATCCACCATAGTCCTTGGCAGGAACAACGGTGGCAGCCTGTAAGCCGCCCGAGGTGGACAGCCGCCAAACTTCAGCGCCGGTCGCCGGGTCGAGAGCATAGATGTCGCCACTGGTAGCGGCAATAGTAGTGCCAACAAAGAGGTAGGTGCCGTCAGTGGTGAGACCTCTAATTATCGCGTTCGGCAGTTTGACCGGGTTGACTGCCCATCCGGGGAAGAGCGCGCCGGTAAGGGCATTAACTGCATAGACCCATCCAAAGTCGTCGGAGTAAATGATTACATCCGTTCCCCCCACGTTCACTATCACGGAAGGACCGAAAGTCATGAAGTGGTTGGTATGAGCCGAGAAGTTACGGGTCCAGACAGTGGCGCCAGTGGTGATGCTAAGAGCGCTGAAGGCTTTAGCCGCGCCGCCGGCGGTGTAAACCAATCCATTGTAAGCGGTCGGGGTCGAGTAGGCCGCCGAGCCAATTACTAATGCATCGGGAGGTCTTAACCAGATCTGCGTGCCGGTATTGATATCGATGGCGGCAAACCGGTCAAGGAAATAACACATGACAGTGTCTTTGTAAATAATCGGGCTATTGAAAACTGCCACCTGACCGGCAACAAACTCCCAGGATTTGGTCAGTTTGCACTGAGCATCGCCAATGGAATTGCCGGACTTGCCGGTGCGGGCAAAATTGCCGCCCATGGCAGGCCAATCCCCGCCCGGAGCGCAGGCGCACTCGGTCACAGGGACGCAGCAGGTATAGGCTTCAGCCACGAGATTCAACGGAATACCGTAAGTATTAAGCAGACTCTGCCAGTACAAAGCGCCGGTGTCTCTGTGGGAGAAGGCGTTGGAGTAGCCCAAATCAGCATG
>JBFMEF010000070.1 GCA_040753495.1 Candidatus Zixiibacteriota bacterium | reverse complement strand
GAACAGCTCCTGGTATCGTGAAACTAATTCAAAGCCGTGACGTCGCGGGTCGTAGTAGTCGCCGGAAAGACCCAGATACCCGGAACGATAGCGGCTGTCGAATCTGAAACCGAAATCGGGAAGCATGCCATCTCTGCCGCGGTCATACTCGGCAACCTTCTTATAATATTCGCTCACTCCGGTGTAATGACTACCCAGACGCAGCTCACCGCGGTAATCCGGCTCCGAATCCTGAGCGGAGATTCTGGCGCCGGCAACAAGGAGAGCTATCAGGGTCATCGCCAAAACTATATATTTTCTCATTCTCCCTTTCTCCTTATCTGGTAAGCGCGCCGCTTCCGGTTATAGATTGCGCCGGCATATCGGTGCCATGAATATCAGAATGGCACTGCGTGCATTTGGTGAGCATCCCCTTCTTGAAACCGTCATGGGTGGAAACGCCGGTCCGGGTCGCGTTCAGGGGAGCCACAAAATCTCCTTCCAGCGCGGCAATGGTGGTATGGAAATGTGCCGGATGGCAGGAGAGGCAGAGAAACGGTTCATTCTGCTTCAGGAGATTATCGGCGACCGTGCCGTGCGGGTCATGACAGATTCCGCAATCTTCCGTAACAGGCGCATGCTCAAAGACAAAAGGTCCCTGCTTGGAAGTATGACAGGTGATACAGCGCTCGGCCCGACTTTCATCCACGGTCAGGGTGTTGTTGGTGCCGTGAATATCATGGCAATCAAGGCAGTTGAGAAATCCCGGTCCTACTGGATGGCGCGACGGCAACGCCATCTTCGCCTTAATATCGCTGTGGCAGTCATAGCAGAGGGCGGGACTTTCTTGCTTCAGCGACTGAGGTGCATCAACATGCACCTGATGGCAGGAGGCGCAGTTTCCTTCGACTTCGTGGTGCGCCAGCGATGAAAGCCCGTCCATGCCGCCGTGACAACTGCGGCACCAGTCTGACGATTCGCCGCCCTCGTCCCTGGCCGGATTCAAAATCAACGCGGGGTCGCCGCCGTCAACATGGGCGGAGCCGGGCCCATGACACGATTCACAGGCGACGATGTTGTCATCAGTGTGGGAAGTGTAGCCGCTGCCATGATTTGTCTTGTGAAATTTTTCACTAATTTCGGTATGACAATTGGCGCAAGTTTCATTTCCCACCAGGACCGCGCCCGGCGGAATCGGCGATGCCGCGCCGTTGCTGACAAAAATGCCGACCAGCAGAAACAGAGTCAAAAGCAACCCCGCGCCCGGCTTAGGCGGCAACTTAACTCTTCGCAAATTCATTCCACTCCTTTCTCATTCAAGGCGTTCAATTGCTAAGATTTTTTCACGACTTTCAGTCCCCGGACATAAATCGGGACATTATTATTTATAATAACTTCCGGGTCAAAATTCTCCTTCTGCATTCGTTTCCATAAGTGAAGCCCCAGGGCGCAGTCCATCACCATCCCCACAAAGCAGCGCGCCGTAATAAGGGGATTGACCGGCTGAATCTTCCCGCCATCCCGCAATCTCCTCAAGGCGGCGGCAAGAAGGCCGACATAAGGGCTCCGGATGGTTGTAAAGACCTTTCCGGCAAGGGAGTGCCCCTCCAGGGAAGCGAAAAGAAGAAGACGATACAGCTCTCTGTTGCCGCTGAAGGTTTTGATAATATTCCGGGCTACGGCAAACAGTATATCATCGATACTGTCGCTCCCCTCAATTCTGCCGGTCAGTTCTTCCAGTTTGATTTTCTCCCGCAACGACTCCAGTACCTCGTTGTAGATTCTGTCTTTGGAGGGGAAATACCGGTAAAGAGCCGCTTCCGTAATATGACAGGCTCCGGCAAGCTGACGAACCGTCATTTTCTCGAAACCGTGCGTTGAGAAAAGCTCGGTCGCTTTCTGAATGATCTGGCGTCGGCGCTGAGCCGCAGTCAATCTAATAGGCATCTTAAACTCTTGTCGGTTAGTTAACACTTACTAACTAAATAATAGTTGATGATGAAGTCAATAAGAAACTCCAGTTCATTCGGAAAAACCGTGATAACAGGACAAATCCGGTGTGCTTTGTCAACCCTGGAGCCGACATTACAGTCAGCCGATATCAGCGTGTTGCGGGTAAAGATTCCCCACCGTGCTTGGGTGAATGCTACAATATTCCACAATGAAGAGCCTAAAATGGAGAATGCTGTTGACTTTTGCCCCACTGCCTGTAGATTAAGATAGTTTGTGAAGAGGTTGTCAGACTATTCATCTAACGGCAAGGAGTCAAAATGAATCAGTACCTTGAATCAGTCATGGCTATGGTGAAAGCGAAAAATCCGGCCGAACCGGAGTTTCACCAGGCGGTGCAGGAAGTTCTCGCCTCTCTGGAGCCGGTGCTCGAGAGACATCCGGAGTTTGTCGAGGCTCGTATTGTGGAGAGAATCGTGGAGCCGGAACGGGTCATTATGTTCCGAGTCCCCTGGGTCGATGACAACGGCCGGGTTCAAGTAAATCGCGGTTTTCGTGTCGAGTTCAACAGCGCCATTGGTCCTTACAAGGGTGGTTTGCGCTTCCATCCCAGCGTCAATCTCGGTATCCTAAAGTTTCTCGGTTTTGAGCAGGTGTTCAAAAACAGCCTGACAACCCTTCCCATGGGTGGCGGCAAGGGGGGGTCCGATTTTGACCCGAAGGGGAAGTCGGATAACGAAGTTATGAATTTTTGCCAGAGTTTTATGAATGAGCTGTATCGCCATATCGGACAAAACACCGACGTCCCGGCCGGTGATATCGGAGTTGGCGGCAGGGAAATAGGATTCCTCTTTGGCCAATATAAGAGGCTAAAGAATCTCTTTGAAGGAGTCCTTACGGGCAAAGGTCTGAACTGGGGCGGGAGTCTGATTCGTCCCGAAGCGACCGGCTACGGGTGCGTTTATTTTGCCGAGGAGATGCTTAACGCCAAGGGAGATTCCTTGAAAGGAAAGAGGTGCGCCGTCTCCGGCTCCGGCAATGTAGCCCAGTACACTATTGAGAAGATAAGCCAGTTCGGCGGCAAGGCGGTGACCCTTTCGGATTCCAACGGGTATATTGTCGATGATGACGGCATCAACGCCGAAAAGCTTAACTGGGTGATGGAGTTAAAAAACAACAAGCGGGGTCGCATTAAAGAGTATACCGAGAGATTTAAGTCCTCTAAATATTTTGACGGACGCGGGCTCTGGAAGGTGCCGGTCGATTGCGCTTTTCCCAGTGCCACGCAGAACGAATTGAATGGCGAAGACGCCAAGACTCTTCTCAAAAACGGCTGTATTCTGGTCGCGGAAGGGGCCAATATGCCTTCGACCCCCGACGCGGTCGACCAATTCATCCATGCCAAAATCTGTTACGGTCCCGGGAAAGCGGCCAACGCCGGCGGCGTCGCCACTTCCGGTCTGGAGATGTCACAAAATTCGCTGCGCCTCTCCTGGAGCCGTGAGGAGGTTGACCAGCGGCTGCAGAATATCATGAAAGCGATTCATAAGACCTGCCGCGACACCGCCACCATCTATGGGCAGCCAACCAACTATGTGCTGGGGGCAAATATCGGCGGATTCCTCAAAGTCGCTGATGCCATGCTGGACCAGGGTGTGGTCTGATATGTAAGCGGAATTAATATTCTTCAGAATACGGCGTCGGGTCAATTCCCGGCATTTGCGGAATCGACCCGGCGCTTCTCAATTGATATACTAAAGAACCAATCCCCCGTGAATTCGAATCTAACCTATTTTTTGAATTTGTGCCAGATGAAAAACGCTATGCCGGCGACAATCAGGACTCCAATGACAATGTCAACCTGATGGAAGTACTTACCGATAGTATTCCAGTTATCGCCGAGGACTTTGCCGATATAAGCCAGCGCCCAGCACCAGGGAAGGGAGCCCAGAAAGGTATAGATAATGAACTTGATGAAATTCATTCGGGCGATTCCGGCCGGAAGTGAGATAAAAGTCCGGATTACCGGCAGAAGTCGGGAAACGAAAATAGCGGCATCGCCATATTTGACCGTCCAACGCTCGGCATAATCAATCTCCTTTTTAGAGAGAAGGATATATTTTCCGTATTTTTCAAGAAACGGTCTACCCCCATAGTAGCCGGCGATATACGCCACCACGGAGCCGACCACACATCCAAAAGCGCCGGCCAGCGACACTCCCAGCATGGTAAATCGTCCGGTCGAAACCAGATATCCTGAAAACGGCATTATGATTTCCGACGGAAGCGGGATGCAGGCCGATTCAATGCCCATCGTCAAGACAATCCCCAGGTATCCCATATCGGAAATAACGCCGATAATCCATTGCGCTATCGGTTGTATGATCGCTTCAAACACAATAATATTCCTTTCTTCAATTCAGTTCTCAGACGCCGCCGGGATAAGCGGTCCCGCGCCTTCAGATAGAATAACTTTCGTCCTGCGGCAGTCTTTCTATTTTGAGCCGCTTCAAACGGTTTCCGTCTGCCTCAAGAACGACAAACTTGAGATTTTTTATAACTATTTCTTCCCCCTTTGCGGCGGGCCGCCCCAGATGCTCCACCACCAGTCCGGCAAGGGTGGTGGGACCGTCTTCAGGAAGCTCCGTATGGAATTCATCATTCAGCTCATCGACACGAAACCCGCCGGCGGCATACGCGAGCGATTCCGACCGTTTCACAAACTCCCGCGGCTCGGTGTCGTGCTCATCCTGAATCTCGCCGACAATCTCCTCCAGCAGGTCTTCCAGAGTAATCAGCCCGGCGGTGCCGCCGTATTCATCCAGGACTATGGCGGCGTGAACCCGCTTCTTCTTAAAAGCCCCCAGGAGGACATTCAGTTTCATCGAGTCCGGGACAAATATCGGCTTGCGGATGATATCCCTGATTATTATCAGCGCCGAGTGCTGCATCACTCGAATAACATCCTTGGTGTAAATCATCCCGATGATATTATCGAGGGAACGGTCATAAACGGGGTAGCGTGAGAAACCGTTCTCGGTTATGAACTGTAGCGCCTTATCCATCGGCCAGTTAATATCGACCCCGACGATTTCGGTGCGGGGAGTCATGGCGTGACGGGCGGTGCGGTCGGAGAAGTCGAAGACCGAGGTTATCAATTCCTGTTCGGTGACGTCGAATATCCCCTTTTCCAGACCTTCCGCGATAATTATGTTTATCTCGTCTTCGGTGATACTGCTTGCTTCGGAACCGACTTTGATTCCCAGAAGACGGATAACGCCGCGCGCCGTGCCGGAAAGCAGCCTCACAAAAAAGAAAGTCACTTTCATAAACAGGGTCATGGGAGAGGAGACGGCGGCGGCGATTTTCTCGGGACGAGACAGGGCGATATATTTCGGCACCAGTTCTCCCACCACTACCGAAAGAAATGAAATGGCCAGAACAATCAGGAAAAAGGAGATGGAGCGGGCTGCGCCGGAAATAGTTGCGTTGGGAATTTTTTCGATATAAGGGGTCAGGGAGTTGACTATGGTCATACCGCTGAATACGCCGGCGAGGGTCCCGACAAAAGTAATCCCGACCTGGACAGTGGCAAGAAACGCTTCGGGTCGGGAATGGAGTTTTTCGGCGCGGGTGGCGGACCTGCTGCCGCTTTTCGCCATCCGCTTCAATTTACTTCGGCGGCTGGCGATTATGGAGAATTCCGAGAGAGCAAAAAAGCCATTGGCGCCTATCAGCGCCAGAATGGCTAACATTTCCAGATATATCTTATTATCCATCCTTTAACAGGATTGGGTCAATTTCAATAGCTGTAGCCGCCCATGGCCAGTTTCTGAAGACGCTTCACACGTTCTTCAACCGGCGGATGGGTCGAAAAGAGGGAGGCAAATCCTTTCCCCGATAGGGGATTGGCGATGAATAAGTGTGCCGTTGCGGGACGCTCATCCAGGTTCATTCGCACTGGCGCCTTGTGAAGTTTCTCCAGAGCCGATGCCAGCGGCAGATATTGACCGGTTATCCGTCCCCCTTCGGCATCAGCCTTATATTCACGAGAACGGGATATCGCCATTTGTATCAGCATTGCCGCAATCGGCGCTACAATCAGCGCCACCAGCAAAACAATCGGGTTGCTGCCCCGGTTGTCATCACGCGAGTACCCTCCGAATATCATCGACCAGCGTGCCATCGATGCCAGAATGCCGATAGCGCCGGCGATGGTGGCCGCCATTGTTCCGACCAGCATATCTTTATTGATAATATGCGCCAGTTCATGGCCTATGACTCCTTCCAGCTCGCTATCGTTCAGCATCTCAATCAACCCTTCGGTTGCCGCCACCGCCGCATGATTAACACTGCGTCCGGTAGCAAACGCGTTAGGGGCTTTGGACGGGATTATATAAACTTTCGGCATCGGTATCATCGCCTTCTGAGATGCGTGACTTACCACCCGCCAGAGCCTCCGGTTGCTCGCTTCCGTCACCTCGCGGGCGCGATACATCTTTAAGACAATCTTGTCAGAAAACCAGTAAGTGATGAAATTCATCAAGGCGGCAATCCCAAACGCCATTATCATGCCGTTCCTGCCGCCCAGGGCAAAACCGACCGCCATAAATAGCATGGTCAGCAAGAGAAACAGGAAGGTTACTTTCAGACTATTCACTTCAAAACACCTCTTTCATAAACAGATCTAACAGACAAGTCTTTCGATTTTCGTCTTCCACTGAATTAAACTATTAAATTCAGAAAAAGTTTTAAAAATCGGACTGTCCCCATCTGGTTGTTGGATCTCTCAGCGGCTGGGATGTTTCTTTTTTATTCTGCCCCAGGAGTCATCCTCCTCTTCAGAGCCGTCCTTCTCGGTAATTTCTTGTTTTACTTGAGGTTCCGAATCCGGCGTCAATTCTCTGTCGGGCGGCGTCTCCGGCTCGGGAGCGGTTTCAACGCCTTTTTCCTCGTCCGGCTCTTTCTTATCTCCGGGGAAGAAATCTATCTTTGAAACATCAATATCAAAAAAAGAATCTTTTTGGCCGGTCTCCTGCGACATTGCATCAATAGGCTCACTTTCCTGGGAGAATCCTGCCACCGGTATTGCCGGAGATTTCTGTTTGCGTATTTCCTCCAGCTCTTTCTTTATATAATCGGGTGATGGGCTCTGTTTGCGGGGTTCATCGCTGCGCTCCTTACGGAATCCGCCTCGCTGGTCGTTGCGCCGACCTTTGGAGGGATAATCGCGACGTCTCTGCTCCCGCGGTCTTTCGTCGAAACGTCCCTGGCGAGGAGTTCTCTCGGGACGGTCCCGGCGGTCCTGTCTTTCGCCCCGCTCGGGCCTCTCCCGCCGCTCCATTCGCTCGGGGCGCTCCTGCCGGTCCCGGCGGACATAGGTTTTCTCTGTCCGTGTCTCTGGCGCCGGGCTAATTCGCGACAGGATAACTTCGCCGGCTTTTATTTCACCGGTCTCAGAAATAACCGCCGCTCCAACGGCATCTCCCCAAACGTTGACAGTTGTCCGGCAGCGGTCCAGAAACCAGTCCACCGCCCAGATTAAACCGATTCCTTCTATTGGAAGTCCCACCGCTGACAGCACGAACACCATGGTGACTGTGCCGGCGTGGGGAATACCGGCGGCGCCGATCGACGCCAAAGTAGCCGTTATGAATATAATCACCTGCTGGCCTATGGTCAGGTCGATGCCATAAACCTGGGCGATGAATACGGCCGCTACCGCTTCATAGAGCGCTGTCCCATCCATATTTATAGTAGCGCCCAGGGGAAGAACAAACGAGCCGGCCCGCTTATCTACTTTATTTTTCTCAATGACCGCGGTCATGTTGACCGGAAGAGTCGCCGATGAGGAGGAAGTCGTAAATGACGTGGCGAAAACCTGCCCCATATTTATTACGTATTTCCAGGGATTTCTTTTCCCTAAGAGGCTCAAGATTAGGGGAAGAATAATAACGCCATGGATGACAAGCCCGGCTATAACGGTCAGTGTGTACCAGCCTAACCCGGAGGTGAGCTGTCCCAGCGATTCCCGGTTTTCCGCTACAATCCCTCCAATCAGGGCAAAAACGCCGACAGGCGCGAAATAGATAATCAGTTCGACTATCTTCATAATGGCGCGATTTAAAGTCTCCAGGATGTCGATGACACTCTTTGCCCCCGCGCCAAGTGTTGTCAGGGCGCCGCCGAAAATAAGAGCGAAAATTATCAGTCCCAGTACCTGCCCCTCCGATGCGGCTTTGAAAAAATTCTCCGGGACCATGCTGACGACTATATCAA
The DNA here is from genome assembly GCA_040753495.1 of Candidatus Zixiibacteriota bacterium. Taxonomy (NCBI): domain Bacteria; kingdom Pseudomonadati; phylum Candidatus Zixiibacteriota; species Candidatus Zixiibacteriota bacterium. The sequence continues at coordinate 1,311 of JBFMEF010000070.1, read as the reverse complement.
TCAGCGACATTGGCGCCGAATCGGTAATCATTTCCGGAGCGGCGGTTCCAATCATGGGGGCGCCGACACCGGGGCGAATGATATTGACCAGTACCAGTCCCAAAAGCACCGCTATTGTGGTTGTGCCCAGAAAATACAGGAGCGTTTTCCCCGCCGTTCTTCCCAGTTTGCGAATATCCCCCAGTGAGGTAACTCCAACAATCATTGACAGGATGATTAGCGGGACAACAATAAGCTTTAAAGCATTAAGAAAAATAACCCCCAAAAACTTAATCTGGAGCATCTGTTCGCCCAGAAAATAGCCACCCAGCGCACCAAGAACCACCCCGGCAAGCATACCAATCAGAATAATCTGTCCAGTCCTATTACTCATAATTCCAATAAATATATAATGTTAATAAAGAATTGCCGGTATTATACAACTTTTGAGTCGATATCGCAACGGAAAACGGCGGCGGTCATAATGGTCTGTTAAGGCAATGATTGATTTATGGATAGCAGTGATGTTTCGCCGTCGCTCGGAATGACGTCTTCATCGCCCACTATTATAAAAGCAACTCTCGCCCCTTCCGGTATCCCTCTTATTTCTTCACCAATGAACGGAGGACTTTCAGATTCTCGATATCCTCCAGCAATTCATCCCCCTTAGGTGTCTCCAGAATCTTCGGTATTTTTTGAAGCCGTTTATCGTTCATAATATGTCGAAACGGCTCCAGCCCCAGTTCCCCTTGCCCGATATGAGTATGCCGGTCAACTTTTGAGCCGAGCCCCTTTTTCGAATCGTTGAAGTGGATGACTCTCAATCGCGCCAGCCCTAATATCCGGTCAAACTCCTTCATAGTCGCCTTATACTCTTCTTCCTTTTGAATCGGGTAGCCGGCGGCGAAGATATGGCAGGTATCGAGACAGACCCCCATCCTTTTCTTATCCTCCACCATTTCGACAATCTCCGCCAGTTGCTCAAACCTGTAGCCGAGATTGGAGCCTTGACCGGCGGTAGTTTCGAGGCAGACCGTTGTCTTATTGTCAGGGAGTTTCTCGAACAACATATTGAAGGCGTTGGCAATCCGTTTCAGCCCGACCTCTTCACCGCTGCCGACATGCGAGCCGGGATGCATTACCAGATTGGGGACTTTCAGGATGTCACATCGCTCCAATTCGATTTGGAACGCCTCATACGACTTCTTATAGAGTTCTTCATCAGGGGAGCCAAGATTAATCAGATAACTGTCGTGCGCGCAGGAAACGGTCACGCCGGTGTTTTTCTGCTCGGCAAAGAAACGCTCGACCTCTTCGTCGGTCAGCGGCTTG
>JBFMEF010000069.1 GCA_040753495.1 Candidatus Zixiibacteriota bacterium | reverse complement strand
GTGAGAAGTTCTGGCTGACGCAGCAGAATGTCCGCCAGACGGGAGACACTGTGACCTATAATCTGGTTCTGTTCCTGGATGAAGAGGTCGAATCCGGTCAGCCGCTGGAGCTCTTCAGCCATCAGACTTGAGGCCGGCGATGCCGCCGCCAGCCAGCCCATATGATGGGCGGTATTGCTGGAGACAGGGCTGACGGCCAGTTCAACTATGACCGAATCCAGGGCGAGATACCGCAGCTGCATCTGCTCGGGGCGGCGCGACAGGTCGGCTTGAACCGCTTTGAGAAGTTCCCGGGGGATATTTCCGCCGGCGAAAATCAGACGGGCCGAAGTATCGGCGAGCGCCAGATATTCCGCCCCGAGGATATTCTGATATGACGGCGCCTCATAGGCGACGGTCAGGGAATCGCCGGTCTCCAGCGCCGCAATAAAACGGGGGGAACTGGTGAGCGCCTGCAATTCGGTCAGCTTGGCGAAATATCTTAGTGTGTAATATTGCTCGGTGATTTCGCGGGCTTGTTCGAAACGTTGACGAAAGAGGTCCACCAACCCCTCTTTAAAAACCATCGACATAATGAAAACGGTGCTGATGGCCAGTGCCGCTATGACGGCAGCCAGGAAAATCACGAAGCGGTTGGTTATGGTCAGGCGCGCTTTCATTGCAATTCCAGTACCAGCGGTTCCTGATCTATTTCAATCTCCCGCGTAATTTCCGGTTGATTCTCCTGCCAGAGATGCAGGGTATATCGGCCGGGGGCGATATCGGGTATTTGGAAGTTCCCCTTCTCATCGGAAACGGCGAAATACGGGGTGGCCAGCACATGGATATAGGCTTTCATGGAATAATGAATCTCGCAGAAGAGATTGACAATCCCCGGCCTATCGAATTTTACCTCTGCTGATTTCCCCTGGGCATACCGCCCCAGGTCAAACTTCTTTGGTTTGGAGTAGGAGAAGACATTATGGAAAAAGGGGTCAAAGTTGGGGAAACTGACAGTCGTTCCGACCGCCACCGCCATGACCGACGGCGTGAACATCTTATCTTTTTGCGCCATTACCGGCGGCTCGGACGGCAACTTTATAGGGGGAAGCGCCTCTCCGGTGAGCCAGATGACCGAGTACAAAGAGGGCTGACAGGCACAGTCGGCCGTTCTCTCCGAGGTTGCAGCGACGCCGGTAGCGCGGTAACGTTCTATCCTTTGAGAGAACTCAGCCTTGACCGGAGGTCGCTTGACCACTCCCCGCAACTCCGCGGAATGAGCGGCTCCAGCCGGGAACACCGCGCCCAGAAGAACGCCGAGTACCGAGATTTTTATTATGGACTTCATCTGTCTATAATTTCGGATTTGTGGAAGAAAACTTAAGCCCCTCTCTGGTGTCGTCCGGCCGCCCGGCAGAGCGGCTCCGCATGGCTTTCAAGTCGCTGATTATCAATAGAGTAAGAAGCGATTGACGGAGAGCAGCAGCGGATTATATTAAAGAACCATAAACATCAAGGCGGAGGCGCTATGAGCGATGAATTCTCCCGAGTTGTGGTGGGAGTAATCAAGAAGATTCCCCGCGGCAGGGTGGCATCCTACGGTCAGATTGCGGCGCTGGCGGGGAATCCCCGGGCGGCTCGGCAGGTGGTGCGGGCTTTGCACTCTCTGTCGGGCAAGGAAAAACTCCCCTGGCATCGTGTTATAAATTCCAAGGGGACTATCTCTCTTCGGCCCGGCGCCGGTTATGAATTGCAAAAGGCGCTTCTAAAGAAGGAAGGGGTCCGCATTGATGAGCGCGACCGGGTTGATTTAGCCCGCTTTCAATGGAACCCCCGCCGCATCAAAATTTGAAATAGATTCTCACTTGCATTTAAAAGCGCTCGGTAAGTATGACGTCTAATCGTAGTACATTGTAAATTAAGTCAATGAAGGCGGAACCGGAATGAATCTCAATCAGGTCATGACCGAGTTGAAAAAATTAGGGACGGCGCAAACGGCCAAAATATATAGACGTCACGGCGCCGGGGAAAATCTTTATGGGGTGAATTTCGCCAATCTGAAAGTTTTGCAGAAAAAACTCAAGACCGACCAGGCTCTCGCTGAGCAGTTGTGGGAGACCGGTAATGTAGATGCCCGTTGTCTGGCGACCATGGTTGCCGACCCGGTTAAATTCCCGGACTCACTGGCGGACCGCTGG
>JBFMEF010000068.1 GCA_040753495.1 Candidatus Zixiibacteriota bacterium | reverse complement strand
ATCGGAGGGAATCCCGCGCCGGTTGATTGTCGCGGACAATCGACGCCCGATATGTAACCAGCGCAACCTCAGGCGAGAGAAGCCTCATCTCAAAGCCGGACATGGAAATCTGTATAGACCCCTCGCCCGCCAGAGCATCAATTATCGCCTGCTTATCGAATTTTTCTCCCCCGCTTCCGAATTCCACAAAATCATCAGCCAGGAGCCGACTTAGTTCGCTTCGATTATGCCTGACTGCCGGCTCAAAAAGATGAGACTCCAGATTATAAAGATACTCGCGGAGCGATTTTTCTCTCATCATCCAGAATTCCCGGAATAGAGCTGTTTCACGAGAAATTGATTTTTGAAAATAAGTCCTTATCCGCCCTGAGGTCAAGACTTAACTCGCGCCATCAGCTGTCGCACCCGGCGGGCGACATTCTCAGCCTTCGGCGGGTCGAGATTCGCCATCACTATCACTACCAGCCCGGAAGAAAAATCGGCCTCGACCATAGCGTTGATACCGGGGGCGCCGCCGGCGATGCCGAGCGTCCCCTGCTTTAACGGCAGCGACGGGGCATTCTGCGGCTCGGGAAGTTCATTGGTGACCACCCAGTTGGTGAAGCGGGCATCGAGCAAATTCCCCTGCGAAAGGGCGCGCACGAATCGAAGCAGGTCCTCGACATTGGAATATCCCCCTCCGGCGGCGCTTCCCCGCGCCGGACGGGTATAAAAATTGTTTCTAAGCGCACCGTTGTTGTCAGTCATCGCCTCGCCGGTATAGCCAGTGGCGAGATTCAGATTGATCATGTCAGCCTGATATGAATCGGTACTTTCCATCCCGGCCGGTTTGTAAATATTCTCACGGATATAATCATAGTAATCAGTTCCCGACACTTTTTCAACAATAGCCCCCAGCACCACATACCCGCCGTTGGAGTATCTTCGCTGCGTCCCCGGTTCGAAGAGAAGCGGCATATCGGCAAACAACGGCAGATAGTCATTATTTGAGCGGAGACGGTTCTTGGGGAGGGCATCAAATCGCTCATTAAAAAAATCGCCGATGCCGGAGGTCATGTTCAGCAGATGCCGCACGGTCACTTTTTCCCGGGCATCCTTATTGGGGTAATCAGGAAAAATCTCTCCCAGTCTGGTGTCAAATGACAATTTTCCCTTCTGAATCAACTGAGCAATGGCGATTTTGGTGAAGATCTTGTTAATGGAACCGAGGTTGAATCTGGTATCGATACGATTTGGGACGACAAACTCCCGGCTGGAAAGGCCGTAAGCCTGCCTGAATATTTTGTCTTCTCCATTGGCAATAAGCACGGCGCCGGAAAATTCTCCGGTTTGAGCGAGGCTGTCAAGGTAATGCTGGATGATCGCCAGCGCCTCAGCGCCTCTCAGCGGGGTAAGCGGTTCCTCGGTCGGCTCGTCAGTCATATCGACCCGCAGAGTCAGCAACTTATGCGGCGGGCCCGGTTCGAATTTGAAGTCGTACTGAAGCCATTCCCCTTTCTGAGACTGCCCGTAGAGTATGACATTATCAATGGCTTTCTTTTCCATTCGTCGAATTTCGACTCTTCCCAGGTCCGCTTTCAACTGCTGAAAAACTGCCAGCCGCTCCTCGACTGACCGTTGTTTCAAACTGGTTTCGCACAGATTCTCCAGAAAATAAGCGCGCATTCTTTCGGCATCACCGCTGTTGAAAGCCTCGAAATATGCCAGCGCTCGCTCTCCGGAGGGGGACTGCCGCAGTTGGCTGGTCACTTCCTCATCATGAGCGAAAAGCGGCAAGAGCGCAAATAGAGATGAAAAGATGGATATCATTACAGCCGGAAATAGACGTCGACGATTTCTCATAACGGCGTGAACCTCCAATATATCTATTAAAAACGGGTCGCAATGATTATAGAGTTTCATCGCAACCCGTCCTAATAAAAACTACTTCGTTTCCAGTTTCTCCGCTTTTACTTCGACCTGACGTTTCCCATCGGGACCGGTGGTAATGGTCACCTCTGGATTTGAAATCCCCTGCGCGGCCAGTTTGGCGCGAATCTCCGCCTCGATTTCGGCGTCGGTCTTCCCTTCAGCGTCGATTTCAAGCTCAATGGGAATGTCCAGTCCGACTTTACCGCTGTCATCCTTAACTTTCAGCTCCAGTTGCTCCTGCTTTTCTCCGGAGGCATCTTGCTTTTGCATCTGGACATCAATCCGCCTCTGGCCATCAGAGTTGGTGGTCACTTTGACCTGCGAACCGGGATAGCCGGCTTCAGCCAGTTTCCGGATAATATCGGCTTCGATTTCGGCGTCACTCTTCCCTTCGGCGTCAATCTCAATCTTGCGCTTCTGCTCCAATGCCTGGGCGGAGAGCGAGCCGGAAGCCTTTTTTATCACTTCCACAATTTCCGGCGTTATCTTGACTCCGGTAACGGTTGAGATGACCAAGGCTACTTCCCGCGCCGCCTGGCGGGTGGGGAGATACGACACAGTGGTGCCGTTGTCATTTGCTTTCAAGGCGAGATTGCCATATCCAACCGCCGCCAGGGCGTCCTCGAGATTTGCCGCCTTTGCCATAGCCGCCGGACTAAGTCCGTTATAGACCAATTCGTAACCGATGGTTCTTGAGTACGGCAGTGGTACAAGGGTTACAAAAAGAAGCAAAAGCGCCACAATCCCGGTAACCAAAGCGAGTTTCGGGCGGCGAGAAAATTGCGATTTTATGGTAGCCATGATAAAACTCTCCTTTGACAAAGTATTCCGGGTCGATTCGATTTTCGCCCGGAATGTTTGGAATGGGGTATTATTCTGAATTTCAGATTCGCGGGCGTGCCGAAGAATCTTCGCCAGCAGCCCATCGGCGGCAGCCACCTCAGCGCAGGAACGGCAGGATTTCAGATGCCTGACCAGTTCCAGATTAGTGGCATCCGTCCCCCAGTGGCGGATTTCACTCAGAAGATGCCGTGCTTTCCGGCAATTCATATCGTTCCTCCGTTCGTTTCTGTTCCGATTTCCGCGTCAGATGACTCATAAGAGCCTTCCGCATCCTGGCGCGGGCGCGACTCAGGCGGGCTTTGATGGTACCTTCCGGCTCATCCAGAAGCGAGGCGACCTCCCGCAAGGACCATCCTTCCAGCTCGAACAGGGTCACCAGCGCCCGCTCTTTGGTCTTAAGATGCGCCATTGCCAGTTCCAGATACCGCTTTGAATCGAGACCTGAGGTCGGGTCGCGCGACGGTTCCTCATCCGGTCTCAGGTCGCTCAGGCGAAGATGGCGGCGCCACCATTCCCGTCGGGCGCGATTCCTGAAACGGTTGAGGATGATTCGGTAAAGCCACGGCTTGAAAGCCTCTTCCTTCCGCAAAGAGTCGCTATGTGTCAGGGCGCACAAAACGGCTTCCTGATAAAGATCATCGCCGTCGAGCCGGTTGCCGGTAAGCTTGCGGCAGAAACTTTCCGCCTGCGGGTGCAACGGTTCGAGCATTTTCCAGAACTGGTCGCGGTCTATCGGCATCTGAACGTAAGACACAATAGGGCTATCTGAGGTTGCAG
>JBFMEF010000067.1 GCA_040753495.1 Candidatus Zixiibacteriota bacterium | reverse complement strand
TGTCCTGATTTCCGCTTCCGCCTCCGCCGGCAATGGTAAATTGCTCAAGAATGGTCACGTGTTTGGATGGGCTGGTACCGTGGTTGGAATCGGCCATATGAATACATTCATGATTTTCAACCAGTATTCCTGGAACCGCGATGCCGACGGTGACGGTATCCCCAACGGCATAGACGACGACTATGTCAAACCGGAGGACGGCACCGGTTTCGGCGCCACCAAGCCGAAATCTTCGTTCGGTTACGGTCCTGAATATCAGAAGAGCAGCGATAATGGCAAAGGCGACCTGATTCGCCTTCGCGACCGCGACAAGACGCAGTTGAAAGACGGCAGCTGCACCCGGTAAGAGTACCCTCTTTTAATATAGATCCGTTCCCCCCGCCCGAACTATCGGGCGGGGATTTTGTTTTGTATGACAAAATTCTGTCTGAACTGACAGATTGCCATTATATTATTACCGATGTTGCAGAAATCTAATAGAGAATCAGAGAAAGCCTGCCTGGTCGGACTATCCCGCTCCTCGCTCAAAAAAGAGCAGTCGGCGGCATCGCTCCGGGAGTTGTCGGAACTGACCCGCTCCGCCGGCGCCCTGGTCGCCAGAGAGGTGCTTCAAACCCGCGACCCTGACCCGGCTTATTATATCGGCCGCGGACTGGTCGAGCGCCTCAAAGAGGAATTCGCCGGCAACGGGGTCAATCTTGTAATATTTGATGACCCTCTTTCGCCGGCGCAGCAGCGCAATCTCGAAGAAGCTTTCGGAGTCAAAGTAATCGACCGCTCCATGCTGATACTCGATATCTTCGCCCTCCACGCCCGGACAGCCGCAGCGAAACTTCAAGTCGAACTGGCGAAACTGGAATATATGCTTCCCCGTCTGACCGGCGCCTGGAGCCATTTTAGTCGCCAGTATGGAGGTATCGGCACCAAGGGACCGGGCGAAACCCAGCTTGAGACTGACCGCCGCCGTATCCGGGATAAAATTGCCCGTTTGAAGAAAGATATAGAGAAACTCGGCGTTCAGAGAGAAACGCAGCGGAAACGGCGGCGCGAGCTCTTTAAGGTCGCCCTGGTCGGATACACCAACGCCGGCAAATCGACCCTTTTCAACCGTCTCACCAAATCGGGCGTGAAAGTGGAAGATAAACTTTTCACCACCCTCGATTCCACCAGTCGGGTAATGTCTTCTGGCTACCCGGAGAGAGTGATTTTCACCGACACCGTCGGTTTCATCAAGAAGCTCCCCCACCAGCTGGTCGCCTCTTTTAAGTCGACCCTGGAGGAAGCGGTTTATGCCGACCTTCTTCTCAAGGTAATTGATTACTCCGACCCCGGGTATAGGGACAAAGCGTCTCAGACCGATAAAGTCCTGGCAGATATAGGGGCTGACCGGGTAGCGTCAGTGCCGGTCTATAACAAGATTGACTTGACCGACGAGGATGTTGAATTTTCGAACAGCGCCCAGAGCGGCTTTTACCTCTCTGCTGCCACGGGGGAAGGAGTGGAAAAACTCAAAAATCATATCTCGGACAGGGCTGTCCTTTATTTCCGACAATTCTCTAAAGAATACTGATTTTTTGCCGATTTTTCTATGGAGAGCACGAAAATTATGGCAAAGAATATACTTATCGTAGATGACAACCCCAATATGTCGAGCCTTCTGGCGGAGATGCTCGAGGTCTTCCATTTCAATGCTATCCGTGCCAATGACGGTCACGATGCTCTCAAGAAGATTGAGCAGGATGATATTGCCATGGTGATTACCGATATGCGGATGCCCCGCATGTCGGGACTGGAACTTCTCCAGACAATTAAAGAACGAAAACCGGGACTGCCGGTAGTGATGATATCCGGGTATTCGGTCGATGAAGTCGGCTCCGATATTGTTAAATCGAAAGCCGATGGCTTCTTGAACAAGCCGTTTATGATGTCGGATATCGAGCGGCTCTTGACCGACTTGCTTTAGGTTTTTAACGAGGGGTTTATTATATACGGGGGGCGCGTCAGCGCCCCCTTTTTTTTATCCGGTTTTCTTCCCTATGAGAATGAAACTCATCGGCAACCCCGGCTTCAGCTTTTCAATCTCAGTGAAACAGCAGGAGATATCTTTTTCAAACTCTTCCATATATTCAATCCGGATGCCGTTCTTGATGAGCGCCATAATCAAACCGGATATAGTATAAGGGAAATTGTATTTTGGGCTGGACCGGTATTCTGCGTGGGCATAATAATCCAGGCTGTCGGTGTCGACCCATGGCTCTTTCCGGAAATATGACTCCTTCAACTGCACCGGCGCTTCTTTCCGCTGCTCATCGACCATCTGCAAAAAGGGATGCATCTCATAAATCAAGACTATTCCGCCTGTTCGCATTAATCTCGCCGCTATCTCAAATAAATGGTAGAGGTCCGGCATCCAGTCGAGAACACCAATAGAGATATAAAGCAGGTCAAACTTGTCATAATATTCTGCAGGAATATCATAGATGTCGGTTCGGATAAAATCGCACTCCACTCGGGCATGCTGGGCAAGAGCGCGCGCTTCATCGATAGCGGCATCCGAAATATCAAATCCTACAGCAGTTTTGGCTCCCAGATTCTTAAGCGATATTAATTCCCTGCCGTTGTTACAGCCTAACTGCGCCACATCTTTGCCCTCAATTCCCCACTCCCGCAGCTTCTGTGTAATCTTCTCATCCAGGCAGGAATATCCCGGTTGCGCAAAAAGACGATACAGCCGCACCTTATTCGCTTTCTGATGATACGGCGTCACTTCATTCCAGGCTATCCTGTTCGCTTCCGTATATTTCTTGCGGTCGCTGTTCATAGAAATAGGCTTTCTCGGACGGAATAAAGTCACGCAGGGGCGAATTGCTTTCGCCCCCGTTCCAACCAAACCTGCCGTCGGCTTCCTCTTATATGCCGTACAGTTCGCCGAACTTGCTTTTCAGATAGTTTATCAGCGGCTGATGGCTCAGCGGTTTTCCGGTTACGACTTCTACCAGCTTCTCGGCGCGATACCGTTTCCCATGCTCATGTATGTTCTTATTAAGCCAGCTCTTTAGTTGCATGAATTCGCCCCGGGCAAACTGCTCATCGAGGTCTTTGATATCCTGTTTCGCTTTGGCAAAGAATTGCGCCGAGTAGAGATTCCCGAGAGTGTAAGTTGGGAAATACCCAATATACCCCATCGACCAATGGACATCCTGCAGACACCCGTCAGCGTCATTCCTGGGGACGATTCCAAAAAACTGCTTGAATTTTTCATTCCAGAGTCCGGGAAGTTCCGATGGCTTCACTTCCCCGTTCAAGAAAGCATGCTCGATTTCGAAACGGAGAATGATATGAAGATTATAGGTTACTTCATCCGCCTCCACCCGGATAAATGACGGACGGACGTCATTGATGGCAAAAAAGAAATCATCAAATTTGACTCCCTGAAGCGACTCCGGGAACATCTGTTGCGCCCGCGGGAAGAAATGCCGCCAGAACGGTTTGCTTCGTCCCACCAGGTTTTCCCACATCCGGGATTGCGACTCATGTATCCCCAGCGAGACCGAATCTCCCAGCGGCGCTCCCCAATGCTCGGACTTTAGACCCTGGTCATAGATGCCGTGTCCGGTCTCATGCAGAATTCCGAAGAAGGCTTGCCCGAAGTGACGGGGATTATACCGGGTCGTGATTCTGGTGTCCCCCGGCGCTATTCCGCTGCAGAAGGGATGGGTGGTGATATCGAGCCGTCCGGCCGAAAAATTGAATCCGATCGCTGCCGCCGCCGATTGCCCGAACATTGCTTGACGCTCCACCGGGTAGTCCCGTTCGATTATTGACAGGTCCGGTTTTTTCGGCGAATCAATTATTGCCGCTACGATCGGGACTAAATCCTTGCGAAAATCGGCGAGCACCTTGCCGATTGTCTCAAAAGTCGCTCCCGGTTCGTAATTATCGAGAAGGGCATCATACGGGTCTTTCTTGTATCCATAGCAGTCAGCCAGTCGCAAATCGAGTTTGATTATCTTATCCAGCCAGGGAAGAAATTTCGGGAAGTTTGATTCTTTTCGCGCTTCCGCCCAGACCCCCTGCGCCATGGTGCGGGTATGGCTCAATTCTTCCACCAGTTCTTTGGGCACTTTGACCGACTTATCGTACTCATGCCGAATCTCCCGGATATTGACGGCGCTGTCGGAGAGCGGCTCTTTCACCAGGGGCGATTGCTCCAGTTCGGCGAGCAGTTCGCCGATGCGGGGGTCGACAAATTTTTCATGCGCCAGCCCGGAAAGATACGAAATCTGGGTCGCCCGTGATGCCGCTCCGGCTCGCGGCATATAGGTCCGCTCATCCCAGCCCAGAAGCCCGGCGCAGGAACCGATTACATTCACTTCCTTGCAGCGGTCGAGAAGTTCCTTATACAGTTCATCATATTTTGCCATGATATTACCTCGGTTAATTAATGGTGCAAAATTTTACGGAATATAATCAAACCGCCGGAAAAGGCAACCGGTACCATGCCGATTTTCGGCTGTATTGACAGCATAAGAAGCATTTGATAGATTGAAGGATTAAATTCTAAACCGCCTCTTAACAGGAGCCGTTATGAAACGTTTCCCTTACTTTGTCGCCGGAATTCTCATCATGCTGTCGTCGGAATTCCTGGGCGCCGCTGATGGCGCGCTAACACCGCAACTGATCGAGCGTTGCCGCGATTCCTTTCAAATGAGCCCCCAGACACGGGCCATGTATAACGCCATTACCAACAGCGATATCAAAAATCTCGCTCTCAATCGCGATCTGATAATTCAGCATAATGAAGTCTTCAGCCATAAAATCAAAGTCCGCGGGGTCACCAATCAGAAGTCTTCCGGTAGATGCTGGCTTTTCGCCGGTCTCAATATCATGCGTCCCCACATAATTGAAAAATACAAACTGACCTCCTTCGAGTTCTCGCAGAATTATCTCTCTTTCTGGGACAAAATGGAAAAGGGCAACTGCTTTCTCGAACAGATAATTGAATTTCGAGACCGCGATTTACTTGACCGCGAAATGGAAATTATCCTGCGCAATCCGTTCGGGGACGGCGGCTGGTGGAACTACGTGGTTGACCTTATAGAAGAATACGGAGCCGTTCCCAAAGAGGTCATGCCGGAGACCAACAGTTCGGAAAATACCGATGCCATGAATGATTTAGTCAGTCGGAAATTGCGCGCCGATGCTGTCAGGCTCCGCTCCCTTTATGCCGGCGGCAAAACGGTCGAAGAACTGCGGGCGGAGAAAAATAGCATGATGGCCGAACTCTATCGGATGCTGGTTATAAACCTGGGCGAACCGCCAAGGGAATTTCCCTATCGCTTTGAAGATAAAGATTCCGTTGTCAGCGCCCTGAAGATCTATACCCCCGGGAGTTTTTATAATGATTTTGTAGGTATCGACCTCAAGGAATATGTAACGTTATTCAACGACCCCACCCGGGAGTATGGCAAGCATTACCAGGTGCGAATGTCGCGCAATATCTATGACCGTCCCGATATGGATTACGCCAACCTCGAAATAGAGCGTCTCAAGGAACTGGCGGCCAAGTCGGTGCTTGACAATGAGCCGGTCTGGTTCGCCTGTGATGTCGGCAAGGACCAGAATCGCCAGAAAGGAATAATGGCGGTCAATCTCTATGATTATGGCTCCATTTATGGCGGCGATTTTGAGATGAGCAAAGCGGAACGTGCTCTGTACCGCGAAGGCTCCATCAATCATGCCATGGCGCTGGTCGGCGTGGATATCAGAGACAGCAAAGCGGACAAATGGCTGGTCGAAAACAGCTGGGGGACAGAAAACGGAAGCGGCGGGTTCTGGACCATGTACGACACCTGGTTTGACAACTACGTCTTTAACATTATCGTCAAGAAGAAGTATGTCCCGGCAGAACTTCTTCAGATATTTGACCAGCCGGTTACGACCATCCCGCCCTGGGACCCGATGTTCGAGATGGTTCGGTGAGAGAATGGGATGTATAATTCGTTGCCGGGATTCGAATCTGAATCAGAACGGTTAAGGCTTTTATATAGACGACCAGCCCGAGATTTCAGGTTTGTTGATTCAAAGTCTAAGAATGTTGAATCTCTCAAGTTCGATGAATCTTATCTCTAAAACCTGCGCTGCTTTTCCGGCGCCACCACTCGTATAATACTGTACTATGAAAGAGGAATATGCTTTAGCAGGAGCCAAATATGTCGATTCGTCCTGTTAAGAAACTTATAAAAGCCAAACCTACCCTGGAAGGAGCCGGTGTTCATCTCCGGCGAGCCTTTGGATTCGGAAACACCGCCGACTTCGACCCCTTCTTGCTTCTCGACGATTTTCGCAGCGACAACCCGGATGATTATCTTGCCGGTTTCCCCTGGCATCCTCATCGCGGCATCGAAACCATCACCTACGTTCTCGCCGGCACGGTCGAACATGGCGACAGTATCGGCAACCGCGGCGCAATCGGCGCCGGCGATATCCAGTGGATGACCGCCGGCAGCGGCATCCTGCACCAGGAGATGCCCAAGGGAGACAGTCTCGGAAGAATGCATGGTTTTCAGCTCTGGGCGAATCTTCCCTCATCGCTCAAGATGACTCCGCCGCGCTATCAGGAAATAAAGTCAACCGATATTCCGGAAGTGACTGATGATGACGGCACCTATGCCCGGATTGTCTGCGGTGAGTTCTGGGGGAAACGGGGGCTGGTCGAGGGCATTGCCGCCGACCCGGTCTATGTTGATATTACCGTCCCTCCCGGAAAAAGAAAAACGCTGGCGGTTGAAACAAAAAGCCATGCCTTTGCCTATGTTTTCGCCGGTTCCGGGAAATTCTGTAACGCCTCTGAGCCGCTGGCCGTCCCGACTGAAAGTGTCGGCTGGCTTGACACCACTCCTCCCACCGATGCCGACAATCGCTCCCTGGTGCTTTTTGATACCGGCGATGAGGTAACAGTGCAGGCGGGTGAGGAAGGTGTCCGCTTTCTGCTGGTCTCGGGGCGGCCGTTGCGCGAGCCGGTGGCATGGTACGGACCGATTGTTATGAACACTCAAGATGAGCTGCGTCAGGCATACGATGAGCTTCAAAAAGGAACTTTCTTGAAACAGAGCGGCGCTAAAAAGTAGCAAGCGTCCTATTAATTATGAAAACCATCTCTAAATCTCAAGGGGATTTATGAAAAGAAAAGGTTCAGCGGTTTGGATAGGGGGTCTCAAAGACGGCAAGGGGACAGTCTCAACTGAAACCGGAGTGCTGAAAGATACGGCGTATTCTTTCGGCTCGCGGTTCGAAAGCGGCAAAGGCACCAATCCCGAGGAATTGATTGGCGCGGCGCACGCCGGATGTTTCTCCATGGCGTTATCGGGAGAACTGGGGAAAGCCGGGATGAATCCAGAAAGTATCCGGACAACCGCCACGGTCAGTCTGGAGAAAGTTGGTGACGGTTTCACCATTACCGCGGTGCATCTTGATGTTACCGCTAAGATTCCCGGCGCCAAACCGGATGCCTTCCAGGCCGCGGCAAACAACGCCAAAGCCGGTTGTCCGGTTTCGCGGCTTCTCAAAGCCAATATCACTATGGATGCCAAACTGGAGTCGTAAAGCCTAATCTCGCTCGTCAATCAAAAATTCAAACAGCCCGAACCTTTCGGAGTGTTCGGGCTGTTTCTTTTAGAATGGAAGGAATTGCTTCCTTAAGCCGTACCTCTTAGAAATTCCAGACAAAATCTACATATGGTATCCAATTGGTGGCGCTATCATCTTCAAACTCGCTCTCAGACTGATCAGCCTCGGTTGCGAATCCGATGCCGAAATCGACTGTGAGTTGTTCGCCCATCAGTCTCAACCCCACGATACCAAGAACGCCGCTGTCGGTCTCTCCGGGAATAAACCAGGTCTCGCCTACCGCCGCGACCCGGCGGCCAAGACGATATTCGGCGCCCAGGGTAGCGACCGGATTGTCAGCCATTTCTTCTTCATCGAAAGCGATTCCCAGTCCGCCGGTCAGGCTGTTGTCATCGGTGCCGTAAGTGCTGTTAGCCATTGCAAAGTAAAACGACTCATCCCAGAGATGGAAGAGAATGAAGTTGAAAGCGACATCCAGTTTATCCGACGCTGCAAAACCGATTTTGGGCGAAAGATAGTACAACTGGTCTTCGGCGTCAGCGCCTGGAAGTATCGATACCCCGCCGGTTACCATAATGTTGTCGGTGATGCCATAGGCGATGCCGGGAAAGAATATCCAGAGGTCGAAGAGATAACCGTCACCTTTCTGGAGAGTGCGGGCAGTTGGTCCCCAGAATAAACGTGTCCGATTGGGATTGGGAAACCAGTATTTGCCCCCCTTAATGGATGACGCAGGGAGCTCTTTGATTTCCTTTATTTTAGCGATTTGAATGGTCATCTCCCCCATATCAGTTTCGAATCGAATTTCGCTTTCGCCGATGTTGGTAATCCTGCCTACCAGGGTAGAGCCATCATCCAGCGTTATCATCTGCTTATCGCCCGCGGGAGGAATCTGCAGTTTCCCGGTGTACGCCTGAGCGGAATCGGGTAAAGATGCAAAGAGACAGACAAAGATGAACGACCAAAGAAGAATCTTTGCTTTACAGCGCATGTTGAACCTCTTTTCGGTTATTAGTTGCTTGCCCGGAATTGACGTCTCCTTCTCACTCCTTGTCATAGATAGAGATTATCGTGATTGTCTGCTGGTCAAAAACTATAGTATTCGTGATAGTCAACTGCGTAGAGGTGGCGGACCACTGGGAGGATGAAGTATCATCAGGGTCGGCCGGGGAGCCGTTCTCCAGCAGCACTTTAATATGAATCCAGTTGTTGTCTGTCGTGAAAGTGCCGCTCGAGGTGTAAACGGGATTGGCGGAATTGTCATATTCGATTAAACTCCAGGTATGATTGGTTGTCAGAACGAGTGACTGGTCGACACCACTGGAATTGAAATTGAGACTGTCATAGGGAATCGGATTGCCGTTTTTAGTCGCCGAATTGAACCACCAGGTGGCGACAAGCGAAGTTGGTACCGGGGTCAGCGAATTGGTCGGCTTCTTGTCGTCATCGCCACACCCGGCAACCATTATCAGACACAAAAGCAGCGCGCCTGAAATCGTGATAGCTTTTCGCATAATATCCTCCTCAGCAGGTTTGGGTTGATTTTCAATAGGACAGATTGCCGGCGACGGCAGATATCACCGGTTTTCAATCCGGCTGCCTTACAGTTAAATGTTTCAATCAGCGCTTCAATGAGCCCAAAATCGGCTCATATGGAAAACATCAATCCGGAAGAGAATTTGAGATTTATCGCCAGGAGAAATAGGTTTGATTGTGTCGATAGATATGCCCCGGCCCTTCGGAATTTCAACAGGAGAATTTGTCTTACACACGAGAATCCTCCAGGAACAGATTTCAGCGAGAATTTATCTGCGCCTTCTCATCCCAGATGTTTATATAATACTCTAATTTCAGAGACTGTCAACGAAAATAAAAATCAAATCAGTAATGCTCTTGTTTCCGAGAAATTGGTCAGCAGGGAATGGTCAGGGCTGCGTAAGGAAAGTTCCTATAACTCTTCTCCGGCAAAAGAACAAGCGGCATCGATTAATACCGACACCGCCTGCCAGAGTCATTCTATAAGACGCTCGAGAAATTAATGCCAGTCCCACTCCAGGAAAGGTTTTTCGATATCGGTCATGGCATTGACAATCAGTTCAACCAATCCGCCATAGAGAATATTGCAGCGCTCAAAAACACCGTACGCGCTGAATAGCTCCCGTATCTGTCCTTTGCAGTTGCTGCAGGGAGCGCAGACATATTTCTTGTGCTCCGGACCAATCACATCCTGGAAAACGTCCAGCACCTGACGCAGCTTTTTTCGCCCGGCAACGCTGTGCCGCCAATCCGGGAAATTGGTGTTGGGCATTATGGCAAAACCGCTGCCGCCGCCGCAGCAATAATTCTCCACTCCGTGGGGAGTCATCTCCCGGAATTTGGGGGAAATCGCCCGAAGAATTTCTCGCTGCGGTTCCACAATGCCCATTAACCGGACCACATTGCAGGGGTCATGCAATGTTACGTAGATATCTTCATTCCGCGATTTGTCCAGTTTCAGGCGACCGCTCTTGACTATATCGGCCAGAAGCGTTAAGGAGCTTTCACGAGGTATGTTATAATCCCCCGTAAGGATGCGGTCGGCAATCACGGTCAGCGCTTTGTGGGAATGCCCGCATTCCCCCAGAACGATTTTCTTGACTCCCAATTTTTTCGCTGTCTCAATATGTTTCAGCGCCACCCGCGCCAGTTGCACATCATCATACCAGAGACCATAGTTGACACCGTCATATCCCAAAAGGTCGCTGGAGAGAGTATAACTGATTCCGGCCGCTTCCAGAATGATGGCAAAGGCTTCCGGATTTTCGGGCCATGCCAGAAATTCGCCGGCGTTATGCAATAGCAGAACATCAGCCCCTGCCTTGTCGATAGGCCATTTGAATTCCATCCCGGTCCGCTCTTTGACCTCATCTTCCATAAACTCGACATTGTCTTTGAAAGCCAGCGGCGTCATTCCGGTCGAGGAGCCTTTCTGAATATGCTGCACCGAGCCGACCTCATGCAGTTGCTTGACCGAAATCCCCATCTCCTGACTGAATATCTTGCGCAACTCATGGGTCACCAGACCATTGTCGGCGCCAATCGGGCAGGTCTGCGCGCAGCGACGGCAAAGGGTGCAGCGATAGGTTAACTCCGCCAGACGGGCAATCATCTCCCAGTTCACTTCGATATCATCGCCGGTCAGTTTCGTGAAAAATTTCCCTCCCGGCTTGATATATTTTTTGTAAAGGCGACGCATGACATCGGCGCGATACGACGGGCGATATATCTCTTTTCCCCCTGATTCCTCAAATATGGGGCAGGCGGTCGAGCAGGTCTGGCATTTGGCGCAGTACTCCATTGTCAGAAGAAGCGCCTGGATGAAAGTCCAGTTGTCTTCCTTGTTAAAGAGCTTGGTCAGTCCCGACAGAAATTTATCAACCAGGACCTTCTTTTCTTCTTCTGTCTTAGGCCGCGGAATCATCACCGCCGCGATACCATCCAGGTCGCATTCATACCGCTGCCTCTGGTCCGGCGTGAGCGGTTTCATCTTCGGCTCCAATTCCAGTTTGTCATAGGGCGGGGGCAGGGGAAGAAAGTCGGCCTGATTGAGCTCGGTCAATTGCCCCTGGTTGTTCGACATATCGGTCACTTTTACCTTCTTGGAGCTCATTTCTTTTTCTCCTCGCCGGTGACAGGACTGGTATCGGTGGCGGCTTCAGCCCAGGTCGAGCCTGGCTTGATATGCGCCGCCGACCAGGACAGTTTATATCCGAGGTACTCGGTAACCGCCTTTTCTATTTTGCTCCCTCTCAAGTTGGGATGGTCCTCCCAGCGAACTTTATGATAAGTGAAATATTTACCTACAAAATGAGTCATATGAGTGAAGGGCAGATAAAGAAAGAAGAAGCCGGCAAGGAAAAGTTCCAGTGGTATCGGTGACGGCATCTCCCCCATCGGTT
The DNA here is from genome assembly GCA_040753495.1 of Candidatus Zixiibacteriota bacterium. Taxonomy (NCBI): domain Bacteria; kingdom Pseudomonadati; phylum Candidatus Zixiibacteriota; species Candidatus Zixiibacteriota bacterium. Next base: position 5,656 of record JBFMEF010000067.1, on the reverse strand, counting down.
TAAATGTAATCAGATTCCCTGCCAGCGACCGATGCAAAGCGCCATCTTTATCCACTGTCACCAGTGATATCAGCAGAGCGACAAACAGGGCAAGCAGGAGGGCAAGATTGAAGAAATCCGCCTTCACCGAAAATCTTCTCAGTTCTCCTTTGAAAATTCTGCTCAAAATAAGTCCCACCGCCCCAATGGCGCCAAGGATCGCCCCGCCTGCGCCGGTTATTACTGTCAGATAATGGGTAGTGACGCCGATGGCGCTCTCTGAGGTTGCTCCAATAACGATACCGGAGAGATTCAGAATCGCGCCCAGCAAGAGAAAAAAGAGATATCCCACCAGCAGATACAGCCCAAAATGAAATGGAAAAGATGAGAACCAGAGAAACCGATTGTGATGAAACAACGACTGTATCAGCAGAATCTCCTTTGACATCTCCTTCACTTCCGATACCAGCGAGACTTTCAGCGGTTTGGTCCACCAGTCGAGCTCTTCAAAGTAAGAGCCGCCATAATGCCCCTTGCCTTTTTCATGCGGTATCGGATAAAGGTCCCAGCGCAGATGAATCGGCATCCGTGCGATCTTCATCGCTTTGAACAGAAGCCCCAGCAGCAGGACAGCCACCGAGAGGTAAATAAAATATTGCAAAGCGCCCATTAAGTCCTCCCCGAAAAAGACGGGATTTCAATCCAGATATCTGAAGTTGCTTGTGAAATTTTTCTCATATTATCTCAAAATAAAAAGACTCAAACAGCCTTTTAGTTACGCCAAATATCTTCAATAAAATATACCATCATCCCTCTAACGTCAAGATATTATTTCACTTATTTCCCGATTGAAACGACCGATAAATCGGTTTTACTCTACTTTTTTGTCGCCATTCCTATTATGCCAATCAGGAGTAATTTGCTCATATTAAGAGAATGCCGGTATCTTCCAGCCTCACACATAATTGCCTTTTTAAGTCACAGCCCTCGCTTTTTGCCGGGACCGCCATTCGGCAGCCACATATTTTTTTCTAAATTGCCTCTTTTTTGAAATAACTGTTCGCCAAAACTCTATGAATCTTGTTAGTCAGGATTCCATAATGCTGTCCTCTTCTGAGGCATCGATTGTCCAACTCCAATGACAATTTCTGACTCCAATATTTCCTTCCTTGCTTTCAGGTCAGGACATCATTTTGCCACGCAATTGCTTATAAATCAGCAAGAATAGTGAGAGATGGACTACATTCCATGCCTGGTCTGAGAAATTTAGACAGAAAAATATATTGACAAAAATAGACCCCCCGATATATTTATTCGCTTCAACGATAGCCTGACGGTTATAGGTTGCAATGAAAGGTCAGACCGCTGACTCGATATTGAAAGGATACGGCCGGGTAAGATTTTACTTTGGCATGATTAAGAATATAACAATAACTGAGTGACTTAAACGGTCGGGATGGGCGCCGGATTATCCTTCCAGCGCGTATCCTTTTTTTTCGTCCCTCACCATCGGGACAGAAAGGGTTTCAACATGATTCAGCGTGTAGCATTAGTGCTCGCCGCATTTGCCCTGCTGGTCATTGCCGGCTGCAGTAAGGCTCCCGAAGCTGAGATGCAGGCGGCAAATAATGCTATCAATGCGGCCCGTTCGGCTGAAGCCGAGCAGTATGTACCGAATGCCTTCCGTATGGCTTCCGATACACTCAACGCCGCGATGGCTGCCAAGAATGAGCAGGATTCCAAGTTTGCCCTCTTCCGCAGCTACGGCAAGTCCAAAGAGATGTTCATCCGCGCCCAGGCGCTGGCTGAAGAAGCCTCCGCCAAAGCGGCTGAGGAAAAGGAAAGAGTTCGTCAGGAAGTTACCAATCTGATTACTGAGGCACAGGCCGCTATCGATGCCGCCAATGCCGCTTATGCCAAAGCCCCCAAAGGAAAAGGCAACAAAGCGGAGTTGGAACTGATCAAGACCGACCTCGCCGGCGTCGCCGCTCAGTTTGAAGAAGCCAAGAACGATTTCAATGCCGGAAAATACCTCACGGCCAAGTCTAAAGTCCAGGCCGTTATGCAGAAAGCGAACAGCATTACTGAAGAAATCGCTACTGCCGCCGGGATGAAGAAGTAATCGATTCTTTGGAATCTTCCGATATTTTATCTGGGGTGCCCGCCATCGGCGGACGCCCCAGATGAATTTTAGAACAAAAGCAGCCAGGGATTGGTTTTAGGTCTCGTGAAACGACGCGCAGGAATCAGATACGCATCTTTAATACTACTGGGGTTATCGTTACTTTTGGCAGGCTGCCAGGAGCCGCCGTCCGCCTCACTGGAGCGCGCCAAAAAAGCGCTCGAGCATGCCTCTAATATGGGCGCTATAAAATATGCCGAGACCACCTATCGCAGCGCCGAGCAGCTGGTACAGCAGGGCTGGATGGAGATGGCCCGCCAGAAGGGACGTCTGGGTCCTTTCCGCAATTTCAAACCGGCCGATTCCATTTTGAATCTTGCCTTTGAAACAGCCAATCGCGCCACCGAGGAAGCCAGTACTTATGTTCGCAACAGCGAAGCCCTGATTCAGGCGGAGCGGACGACTCTCAAATCGGAACTCTCCGAGTGGAAGGAAGGGCTAAATGGCGCCCTCAGTCGCAACAAGGTGGAGCACTACTGGAACGCCGCCGAACTGGCGTACCGCACCAGCGAAATCCTTCTCAACAACCGCGAATTTGACGAAGCCCGTAAGATGGTCGCCGAGGGAAAAGAATCCTTGAAGAAGATGGCGGAGATGATCACCGCTTACGACAATGATGATTCCTCCAAGATTCATATCTGGCGCCGCTGGGTGGCGGAAACGGTGGAATCATCACGCGCTTCCGGGCGCTACGCCATAATTGTTGATAAGTCCAAACACCGGACATACCTTATCAAAGGCGGAAAACTGATTCATACCTACGACTCCGAGTTCGGCTATAATCCGGCGCATCAGAAGATGTTTTCCGGCGACGGCGCCACCCCTGAAGGAAAATATTATATAACGGAAGAAAAGGGGTATGGTCGTAGTAAATATTATAAGGCGTTGCTTATAAATTATCCCAACGCCTCGGATAAGGTCCGCTTTGAGGAAAATAAACGGAAAGGTTATATTTCGAAGCGCGCCCGTATCGGCGGACTGATCGAGATACATGGCGAAGGGGGCAAGGGGCGCGACTGGACGGAAGGATGCGTGGCGCTTACCAATAAAGATATGGACCACCTTATGAAATATGTCGGAGTCGGCACGCCGGTGACGATTGTCCGACGTTCCGACCGCTGGCCATGAAAAAAGTCGCTATTTACATATCGCTGTCCATTTTTGGATTGCTGCTGATTGTGGGCGCTTATCTAATGGTCGCCACCAACCGTTCGGAAGAAAAGCTTAAGAACGGTTTGGCGGATTCTCTTCATGTGCGAAGTCTTCCCGAGGATGAAAAGAAGGCAAAGAAAGAGATACAGGAAGCCAAAAAGTCGCTTGCCCGGCTAAAACCGGCAAAACCTTACATTGTCATCGATACCCACGCCAACAAAGTTTATCTTCGCAATGAAGATTCCATTCTGCTCGCGGCAACCGCCTCGACCGGCTCAGGGGGCGAATTTATTGACAGCACCACCGGTCGCAAATGGATTTTTGATACTCCCCTTGGGGTTTTCAAAGTCTCCAGCAAGATTCCCCACCCCTGGTGGCGCAAGCCGGACTGGGCATTTCTGGAGGAAGGGGAAGAGATTCCCAAAGACCAGAGCGAGAGACTCGACCCGAATATGATGGGCGATTACGCTCTTGGCTTTGGCGACGGCTACTTTATTCATGGAACAATTTATGAGCGGCTTCTCGGCATCAATGTCACCCACGGATGTGTCCGGGTTGGCTCCGAGGACCTGGAGAAATTGTATAACCGGACTCCTATCGGCACCCCGATTTATATTTTTTAGGCTTTGTAATGAGTTTTAAGATAATGCTATTTCGTCTGGCAGTTATCTTCGCCCTGGCGGCGACACTTCTATTTTCATGCGGCGGCGATGACACGGAGAATGAAAATGCCTCCGCCGAGGGCAAGCAGAAAACCGGCGCCAGGAAATGGAGTTATGACAAAGCCAACCTCGAATACCGCTTAATCGCTTCGGAACTGAAGCTGGCGCAGATGAAAAAGACCTATTTCGTCCTCGACTTCAAGGAAAAGCGACTTTTCCTCAAACTGGGGGGCGCCACGGTCTGGAGTTACCCGATGAATATAGACGCCGACAATTCCGATGAGCTGAATGATTTCATCGGGAGATTCATGGAAGAGAAAAAATTGCTGGTTCGCCCTGTCACCGAGAAGCATCTCTTTGCCGCCACCGAGAAAAGCTCCGACTCCGTTCTTTCGATTGTCAGTCAAGTGGTGCGAGCCGATGTCAGCCTGATGCAGCGCGACATTCCGCAGCGGTTCGAAATTCACTGGGGTGACGGTCTGACGCTCGAAGTAAAAACCGAAATCGCCGGAGAGCCCCCCTCCAAGCTCAAGAATGCCGTGATTGAATTCCGCAAGGTGCTTCAGAAGCCGTTTGGGGAGGCGACTCTGTCCATTATTATGGATGCCGAAAGCGCCATGACCCTCTATCGTGTTGCTGACCGCGGCCTTTTGACTCTTGTCAATCCCGAAACCTGAACAATCCTCAGACCTCAATCAATCAGGATAGTTTCGCTATTTATCGTAATATAGATAAAACTCCCACGGGTGCGGGCGAATCCGTATCTGCTCTACATCTTTCCGTTTAAGCGTCACCCACGACGCAATCAAGTCCTCGGTGAATACATTTCCCTTGAGCAAGAACTTATAGTCCTGCTCCAGGGCATCCAGCGCCTTGGTCAAAGAGGTCGGCAAAAGCGGTATCTTCGCCAGCTCGGCATCGGAGAGATGAGTCAGGTCCTTGTCAAACGGCTCTCCCGGGTCAATCTTGTTCTGAATTCCATCCAGCCCCGCCATCAGCATGGCGGCATAGGCAAGATAGATATTGCAGGTGCCATCAGGCGGGCGAAATTCCATACGGTGGGTCTTATTATCCCTTTGATATCCCGGAATACGGATACAGGCAGTCCGATTGCCGACCGAATAGGTTCCTCGCACCGGCGCCTCAAAACCCGGCACGAGGCGCTTGTAAGAATTGGTCGAAGGATTGGTGAAAGCGAAGACCGCGGGAGCATGTTTCAGCAGTCCTCCAACATAATATAGTCCCTCTTTTGACAATCCGGCCGGGCCCTTCTTGTCATAAAATATCGAGCCATTTTTATCGGCAAGGTATTGATGCACATGGAGCCCCGACCCGGGCTCATTGAAAAGCGGCTTCGGCATAAAGGTCGCCGATTTCCCCCGCCGAAAGGCATGATTTTTGACAAAGTACTTGATTATCATTGATTGGTCCCCCACTTTGGTCATCTCCTCCAGCCTGGTCTCAATCTCATGCTGTCCGGCGCCCCCGACCTCATGATGATGATACTTTATGGCGACCCCAACCTCTTCCAGTAAGGTCGTTATCTCAGAGCGCAGATTGAAGGTCCGGTCTTTCGGGGGAGCGGCATGATACCCTCCCTTGTACTGCACTTTATACCCAAGGTTGCCGCTTCCTTCTCGCCCGGCGTTCCATTCCGCTTCTTCCGAATCGATAAAATAAT
>JBFMEF010000066.1 GCA_040753495.1 Candidatus Zixiibacteriota bacterium | reverse complement strand
CACTCTTTTCACCTCCGGGAAACAAGCCGTTAAGGATATTCTGCAGTTCATCGCGGTCGGAACCATCCAGCCGGTTACGATAATAGAGCGCCAGGTTCCCGTAGAAATCTATCTGGGAGTCGAAACGCACCAATCCGGTATCGGAAATGACTAACATTGTTTTGCGGCGGATGATGTTATCTTCCGCCCGGCTGGAAGGAGTGCGGGTCAGTATTCCCCCGCTGTCGGTAACAATGAGCGCCGCTACATCTTCCACTCCCGAAGGCAATTCCCCCAGAGGGCAGTGGAAGCAGGTGGGGTCCATCCAGACGGTATCATCGTCTCTGACTGCCGCCACGATGACATGATTGAATCCGAAATTAGGGAAATCGGTCTCCAGCAATCCTTCATCACTGGTGAGGACCAGCGCCGGAAAGGCGGCAATTCCGGCGGCGCGCAAACGGGAAATGAGCAAGACCGAAAGGTCTTTGCAATCGCCGTAACCGCGTTGCTCCACCAGGGAGGCGGCGTTTGGTTTCCAGCCGCTCAAACCAATGGAGACAGAGACATACCGCATTCTCTCGGTGAGATTATTGTAATGATTCATTATCGCCAGTCGGAAAGAGTCCTGACTTATAGGGGAGACGGCAGAATCGATTGCGGTCGCGAGATAACAGCCGCGCGAAAGAGCGCGAAACCACTGGCCAACTCCTTTCCAACTGAATTCGGGAAGAGGCACCCCGCCAAAAACGACAGATTCTGCCTGTAAGATGAACTTCCCCCGTACCGGTAAACCAGGTGGGGCATATCGGACATCCTGCCAGGCCGGAATATCAGATAACTCCCAGGAATAAGTCAGCCGTTCTTTATTTTCCGATATCGTCGGTTCGGCGCTAAATCCTTTTATTTTGTGCCGGAATTTGAAATCTTTGGGACAGTCAATTATAAGTTGGAACTGCCTGACCGGGACTTTTTCCTGGAAAAGTTGTCCATTCCAGAAGAACAATGAAGAAACCTCTCGTTCCACTTCGCATTCCACGGTGTACGGATACTGGGGGGAGCCGATTTCCCGGAAATAGCGGCAGATATCACTATAAGTCTGATAGTCGGCGCCAAATCCGCGCGCTCTGGTCAGGTCTTTCCTGGCGACGGTCTCGCGGACTTTACCTGAGGCATCAAGCAACCGTGCCTGGAATTTCTTGATTTGAGAGAATTTGTCCTCAGAAGTATACAGGTTGCCGAAGTCGATGCCGGAGGTATTCTGAATGGTAATTCTGAATTCAAGCCGCTCGGTATATTTGCCGTCGCCGATGAAATATTTCCAGCGGAGATATTCATACACCGCCCCCTCGCCGGCGACAGATGGCATTGCGCCGGGAAGGGCTGTCAGTACAACAAGCGCCGCAACATAAGGGATAATTCTGACGGCGGCGCGGCTCATTCCGACGCCACCGTGAGTATCAGGTCATCCTCCACAGCCGCTGCCACTTTCTGAAAGAGTTCCCGCAGAGGGCGGTAGCTTCCAGGCGGAAAGGCCGGTTTATCGACCGCCAGACGCGAGAGGATAATAATATTGTTGCCGTCGTACATGCAATTGCGAGTAAAGGAGGCATCGGTTATCTTTATTTCAACCGGGTCGGGAAGATTCTGCGGGCCCATTCCCTCTTCCAGCGCAATCTGCACTATATTCTCGAAAACAAAAGGATAATTGAAATCGACCGGGAAAGAGCGTTTCTCGCTCTTGAAAGGATTTTCCCGGAAATAATACTGGAGCGGTTTCATTGACAGGAACTCTTCCAGCCGCTTTCCCGCTTCGGGGAGAGTGTAGTAGAGGTCCATGGTGAACTGGTCCACGGTATCATGTCGGAAAATGACAGTATCGATTTCATAAACCTGATTCAGTTTTCCCAGAAAATAGTCTTTGGCAAAATCAGTTTCGGCTTTGGAGTCATGCCGCTCCCCGTAGTCAACGGCAAAATACCCCTGGAATTTGACCGCCGTGGAGCAGACCGCCGAGCCGTCTTTCTTGAGATACATTCTGGTGGCATCATGACGGAACGATTTGGGATTTCTGGTGACGAGCTTCACCAGATGGGAGTTTTCGCTGTCTATCAGGAATCCGCCGGCGGCGCGCGATTCCGGCGGGAGAACCCCAAAGGGACAATATCTGGAGGAGGCATCCATAAACAGAATCGTGGAGTCCGATTCCATCAGAGTAATGAGATGATTGAACTGGTCAAGCTGGAAGACTTGGGGCATGAAGACATTGCGGCTGCGGGTACCGATAAGGATGGGCCAGGAGTCAATTCCGGCCGCTTTCAACATCTTCCACAATAGGACATTTATTTCATCTTCAGTGCCGGTCATGGTTTGAAGAAGACCGCCCAGTTTGTCGTTGGTGAAATAATGGCCATTGGGGTCATCACGAACCTGCACTCCCTTGATAAGGAAGTTGTAGATAGTTTCCGCTTTTGCCAGCGGTTCAGCAACGCCGGCGGTAATGCTGTCGGTCAATTTGGCGACCTTCTTTTCGCTGTCAACATAGGAATCGAGGACTTCCTGGAATCGCTTTCCCAGGTCCTTCCAGTCGCGGATGAAGAATTGATTGAAATCGGAAGTGCGATAAGATACCAACTGGTTATAAATCGCCGCCATATATCCCTTGGAAAAACTCATATATGGCTCCTCTTTTATGGGAGGAAGATTTTCCATTACCCAGGTATGCGATTTCAGGGGAGCCATTCCCAACTGGTCGGGGTTGGCGATTAATTCTTCTTTCGGCTTCTGCGAGCCTGACGGCATATTCATCGTTGCCGAGGAATAAGTGAAACCGGGACCAAGAATCAGCACAAACTCAGAGCGAAGTGTAAAGAGGTCGCTTTGAAAATACCATGGGTCCAGCCGGTAATAAGTCTGGTTGCTTATGGTATAGCGGTATTCCACAACACAGCCGCTGTCGAGAACCGGGAAGGAGAAAGTGCGGGCTTTGCTGGTGCCGTAGGTTTTGGTATGGATATCTTTTTTGTTCACCTGATGTTTCTTGCCGTCGGGCGTAATAGTCTGCGCGTCCAGGTCGCTCAGGCGGTCATCATCACTGAACGGTATGTCGATAGAGCCGATTTCGTCGGCGCCGGCCTTATTAAAGACTTTCATCCGGACATGACGTGACAGCTTGATAACTTCGTTGGTCACTTTCATAGTCCCTTTGTCAAAAATTATCACGGCATTCGCTTCGGGATAGTCCGGCGGCGGGGTCAGACTCCATTCCTCCGGAGTGACCTTGCCCCAGTTTTGCGCGTGAATGACGGCCGGAATTGTTACCGGTATGATGAAATAAACGACCGTAAGAAAAATTCTGGCGATGTACATAGCACTCCCCCGCTTCAGAATTATTTATTAGTTTGTCGAGTTTAGACTATATCGCACTTTAATATTCGCCGCTCCTTGCCCAAGTCTGAAAGACCGCTTTCATTTTAGAATAATAAACAGCGACCAAAAAGGCAACAATTTCCCGGGTGGGAATCAAAAATATTTAAGCCCCTTTTTCCGATTAGATTTTGGGTGTTTGGATGTACGGTGCGTACAAAAATTTTATTGTTTCCTCAGCGCGACTTTCCATTCATCAAGGGCTTTTATCGGCAGTTGGCAGACCCGATTGCGACATAGGTAGCCGGTCGTGGCGCCGTCAGACTTTCGTCCCTCAAGCAGCGGGATATTCTCCTCATTTTATTAAGGCCACTTTACTATATCCAGTCCCAAATTGAGTCGACATTTTGCAGATATACACACCACTGGGTGCTACAGTCATATTTTCATCCAGTGAATTCCAAACTGCTCGATGTTTTCCGGGCGACAGTGATAATTCATTCAGTAAAGTCCTGACGCGATAGCCCAAGGAGTTATAGATTTCAAGTGTGACCACCGACCTCTGAGAAAGTTCAAATTCAATAATAGTTGTCCCGTTGAAGGGATTTGGATAATTCTGATTCAAGATATAAGTACTAGGGAGCGTTCGCTCATATTCATATGGAACATCTGTTGGCGTATCGTCCCAGCCAGCAAAGAAGTTCACTTCCCCCCACCAACCAGATCCACCGGACGCTGTCTGTGACCTAACCGCAAAATCATCAATTCCGTCGCCATTAAAATCGCCAATACCGGCGACTTCATCGCCGAAATATGCCTGGCTTCCGGGAATCATTGAGTTTTCGATGTATATGTCTGAATATCGAAGAGTGTCAGATGTTGGCCCACCCAGATAGATATGCGCTTCATAGAGAGCAGCAATAGAAACAGC
>JBFMEF010000065.1 GCA_040753495.1 Candidatus Zixiibacteriota bacterium | reverse complement strand
GTTTGCGGAAGATGGTACACCGAGTCGCTCTGCCGGGGGTAAACATCCCATTCCAGGACTAGCTTCCCCTCGGAGACGAAGAAGTAATAATAGGCAAGCGCCTCAAGATGTTTCTCGAAGTATTCGCGTCCGTGCGGCGAGGGGTCAATCATGTGACCTTCTTCATTCTGGAAGGTCAACGTATCGCGCATGTCGAACCGTCCCCGGCCGGTAGTATTGGGGTCATCCGGTATTTCATAGACGAAATCAAAGCGGAGGGCAAGGATTCTGAGAGTATCAATGTCCGCCTGCGCGCCGGACAATTTGGGAAGACTCCAGGGATTGTCCCTTTCCCTTTGGAGAAGATTCCTGGGCGACGCCTGCGAATGAAATCCGGACTGGACTATTCTCTGGTCACTCTTATCGATATTCCGTTTCTGCAGCCCGGAGGGGACCAGCAGTTTTCCCTCTCTGCCGGAAACCGGAAGCGACACCAACAAGAGAAGAACGATACCGGATAGAAATCCTATTTCGAGTTTTAGTTTCAATGCTCTGCTCCGATAGTGGCGATTTTACATATTGATAGTCAAGGCAAATCTCATCGTATTCGCCAGCGGGACCTGGTCATTGGACGGTATATAGGCGAAATCAAAGCGGAAAAGACGATATGCCAGACCAAATCCCAGAGTCGGCGTCTTTATTTCGCCTTCCTGGTCATAGATATATCCGCCGCGGAAGGCGATGAAACTGCCATACCAGTATTCGGCTCCGCCGTTGAGCACGACTTCTTTAACTTCCTCACTGAAGCCGTCACTCATACCGACCAGAGACTTATTCGCTTCGATAGTAATCAAAGCGCGATTGTATGATGACTCCAGCAGTTTCCAGGCGAAGCCTACCGCCAGATTGCGCGGAAGAGGGTCAGCCTGAGAGACGTCGATATAAGAGATATCCGGTCCCAGGTTGGTAACGGCGACGCCCAGATTCAGCCGCGGATGCAGTTTATAAAGCAATCCCACGTCCAGGGCAAGTCCGGTTGAGGTGCCGCTTCCTTTTTCCTTGCCGGCTCCGATTGACGACAGGTGCGAATAAATAACCCGCGCCGAGAGTCCGCCGCTCAAGGATGGTGACAGGGCGGTACCATAAGAGAGGGTCAGGGCGATATCGAAGGCGGAGAAATCCCCCAGGTCCCGCCCGCTTTCATCGGTACGGGTGATATTTCCATAAGAGAGGAAAGTTACGTTTCCGCCGACTGTCCCCCACCCTTCGACGCTCTGCACATAGGAGAAGAATTCATAATAGATGTCGCTGGCTAATTCCGGCAGCCAGTTGACATGCATCATGGTAATCTCCCGCTTGCCGCCGGCTTTAATCAGAACGCGGTCGCCGGCTGCGAACCACATATTGTTCCCCCGTTCGGCAATGGAATTGGTGCTGCGCGCCCCCAACCCCTCCGCATTATAGCGCGACCAGGCGCCGTCATAGACAATAGTCCCGCTGGAGGTGGCAAAAAATATTTTCCCTTCGAAGGGACGAATCTGATTTATTTCAGAACCGGCGGGATTGGCGTATAGCTGAATTTTCTGTCCCGCTTTAATGGTGTCGCTCGCCAGATGGTTGACCTGACGGATATTCTCGGCTAATCTTTCGGCGCGAAGGGTATCCCCTTTCAATCTTTCCAGAGCCAGGTCTATTACCGCCATATCCTTTTCGGGAATATAATGGCGGTAACCGTACCGTCGCCATTCCCGCCCGTCAAAGCGCAGCAAGCCAAACTCAGTACCTATCCAGACATTCCCCTTGCTGTCTGCCTCCATATCGGTGATACGGTAATTGATACCGGCGGTAAAAGGAACCAGAACCATTCTTCCGACCGGCGGCTGTTCCTTGGGCGCGGCTTTGAGCGTATCGGCAGCGGCGGCGGAGTCGGTCTTGGCGCCTTCATGGGGCGGCATCTTCACCGGCGCGCCGAGCATATTCCGCTCGACAAATTTGACAATATATGCTTCTCGCTCTTCGGGTGTCCCGAATATCTTCATCCGGTCATAGAATGAAGAATCGCTTTCCCCGAGGACATCATTATACTCGTAGTAATTCTTCCAGTATGTTCCGTTGAAGAAGTAGAAGTCGCCGTCAATCATCACCCAGGCTTTGTTATTATCGCCGGCGGTCATCGCCTGAATCGGCTTCTCGGGAAGACCGAAAGTCTGATTATAGTAGGTAAAGGCTCCGGCTTCATAAACCACCAGGCCGATATCGGTGGCCAGAAAGGCTTTTTTGCCGTAGATTTTGACTTGCCGAATGTTATTGGTCGGCAGCCCTTCACTCACGCTCAATCTCTGCCAACGCTGTCCTTTGAGACGATACAAGCCCGACTCCGCGGCGACCCAGAGATAATCGTCATCGGCGGCGATGTCATTGATAGCGCCTTCGAAATTTATTTCGTACGGTACGATTATTTCTGATGGGAGAATTTTGCGCTTCGATTTCTGAAGCGCAAAGAGGATGCGGTCGGCTTCCGATTCATTCAGTACCGAGTCTTTAAGACCATCGCGGGACAGGTCAGCCGCTTTATCCAGGCCACTCCAGTCAATCAGGCATTGGTTGTAAGCCGACTGAAGTTCGGAGAAAGCGCTGTCTATATCGCCGCGGGCTTTATTTACCTCGGTAAGGCGCGACATTACCTGTTCTTTCAGACTGTCCAGATATTCTCGGGGACGCTGGTTATTGGCGATGGCAAGTTTCTCGATCAGATATTGCAGTCTCTCGGGTTCAATTTCTCCCGCCAGACCCATGCTTTGCCTCAAGACTGATTCTATATTCTGTTCGGCTTTCGGCTCGACTATCTCGCCCAGGGTCATCTTATCACGACTGCTTACCAGAGCGCCTTCATAGACATTTGTCTGCGACATTGCCGCACCCATCCCATATCTGCTTGAGGCAGAGGCCGTGTTGCCGGCAAGTTTCTCGCCTAATTCGAAATTGAATTTGACCAGCCCCAGCTTGGAGAGAGCCCAAATATCATAGCTCTTGTAATCTTCTTTGAATGATTCATTCTTCAGAATAGCCATTTTCTTTATAGGCTGCAAATATTCCGGGACTTTGATTTCGAACCATTTGCTGGAAAGGGGGTATGTGCCCAGTCCGGCCGGATTCCAATGCGTAGTCGTCGCATCATCAGCTACCGCAACGAAAGCCTCACCCATTCCGGCGGCGCGGGCTCCCGCCGCAATTCTCAAGAATAATACTGCGGCGCTGGAGACATTGCCGTAACTGTCGGCGGCGACTCCAAATGTCAGGGTCAAAATTATCAGGATGGCGAATGATTTTCGCATCGAAAACCTCCAAATATATTAATTAACAACAACTTTTCCCACGGCTTCGACCACCTCGCCAGTTGCCTCCGAGGCGGCGGTAACTTTATATAGATAGACGCCGTTGGCGACACGGTCGCCAAGGTTGTCGGTTCCATTCCAGCGATAAAATTCGTGATAATCGGCTCTGAGATAATCGCGGCTTATCTCTTTTATCTTTCGCCCGGAAAGAGTGAATATTTTAAGACTCACCTGTCGCGCCGGGCCGGTCAGACTAAAACTAAAAAGGGTCTCATCTGACATCGGGTTGGGATGATTCAGCAGTTCGGAAATCATCATTTTATCCGCCGCCACCACTTCCGCTTCAAATTCTTCCACTCTGGAATTGTTGGCGTTATCCCATACTTTGATACTGAAAGCGTGTCGGCCGGCCGCCAGGGCGCCGATATCGGCAACAATCGTTCCCTCCGTATAACTGCCCGGATTATACCGGAACAACTCGGTCAGGTCGCGCATATTTTCAATTTGATTATCGACGGTGAGTATTATGCCGTGTCCCGAACCTCCGATTAGATTAATACCGGATTGGTCCTCGATTTCTATCTCCAAGGGCTCACCGGAGCGGATTTTATCTCCGGAAACGAAATTTGTCCTGTCTCCGAATCTGACGGCAATGGAGGGACCGACAGAGTCAGTCACGGGGTTAATATGGGGCGAGACCGGAAGGGAATCGGCCAGAGTAAAGGCATCAGATGTGGGGAAAGCTCCATACACCGAAATTTTGGCTCCTCTCCCTCCATAACCGATATCAAGCGGCGCAATAAAGGAGAACTGGAAGCGGCCATCGGTCACCTCGGCGGTGCCGCGGTAAATCATTGAACCGGCCAGGGCATAGTTGACGATATCAGTAATTTGCCCGGAGCTGTTGACCACTTTATAACTTTTCTCGATTTCTGAATCATAGACAAAGATATCAATTGTCCCGTCAACCGCAACCCTATTCCCGGTCAGGGAGTCGATAATTTCGCCGGAAATGTCATGGCGCCGCAGCGCCATCAGAGTGTCGGGCAGCGACGAAAAATTTATCTGATATTTCGGCACACCCAGTTTCAGGTAGGGGTCGCCAAAGAAAGCGTAGGTGCGGTCGTTTCTGATAGGGCGAGGATATCCGGAACTGTACTGGCGAATCAGCTTTCCGGCAAAGAAGGCTTCACAGATAGAGAGATTTCCGCCGCCGAATAGGACATCAAAAATCTGCTGATTAAAATCGGAGTTTTCGCCGGCATAGACCAGGCGGGTGGCGGCAACGGTGGCAATGGCGCCACCAGCGGGATAGCGAAGCAGATCTTCCGCCATGCCTTCGCGGGTGGGGTCATCAAAAAATCCAATGGAGCAGGAGGCGGTAAAAACCAGGGTGAGCCGGTCGGCGTTTTGCAGCCGCGGCAGGTCAGTGTTGCGGTTAAATACCCGTTCGTGCGCCCAGGTATCGGGATTGCCGTGCCCGGCGTAGTTTATCGCCAGGGTGCCATTGTTTATGCTGCGCACGATGGCATCATTGACCAGCGGCTTCTGGCGATTGGAATCGAAGGGGTAATCCCAGAGATAAATTTTGTTGCGGTAAAAGGCGGGCGGCAAGTGATATCTCTGAAGCTCTTCTGTCTGCCGCGTATGAAAGGACTCAGTATCGTAGGTGCCGATTTCATCATCGGCAACAAGCGTTACGGTCGCGCGCCAGGGACCGAAATTGGAGGATGACTCATAATGGCGGATTTTGTTCATAATGATGTTAAGTTCCGAGACCGACTTGACAGGCCATCGGGCAATCATCATATCATATCCCCGGTCCGGCAGATAATAGGATGTGTCGCTATCGAGCAAGCCATAAAGTCCAAAATAGACATAGTTGTCGTCGGAAGCGGTAGAGTCGTACGGATGAATATAGGGCGGCAGCAAATCGACCGTGGCGGTGGAGAGATTGTTCTCAAAATCGTAATTGCCATCTCCGACCAGGAGGACCGCTGAGGGCGCCGGAGAGGGGTAATTTTCATAGGCAAATTTGAGAAAATCTCTTATCGCGGTAGGGTCATTCAAACCATACGAAAACTGGTTTAAGATTTCTTGAAGGGCAACCATCTTTATGGTAATGCCGGAATTCTGCTCTCGATACTGACGGTACTCCTGCAATGCCGGCAGGAAAGCCGATGGCGCAATCAGTAAAAGGTCCGCCTGAGAACCGGTATTCATCAGGTCGGGACGATTGTATTTCGTAATTCTCAATGGCTGAATGGCTTTGCCCGGTGGACATAAGTAGAAACGACTGAGAAAATTTTCCCCTACCGCATACTGAAAGCGGAGAGTATCGGCGGCGCTGGGCGCGCCGAATATGAGACGCGGCGCCTGGGGGTTATTGAGGTCGAAAATCAGCGGCGGAGAATTGAAATTGTCGGCGATATGAAACTCCGCCAGACGAAGCGAATCGCCGAAGGCAAAGTCAAGCAAATCACCCGAAGGAGCGAGGTTGCCGTCGTACGATATCTCGCAGAAATCAAAAAAGGGCGGCGCATCAAAATTGGGGGTCATCCCCAGGGCTAGACGGTTAAACCCGGGAAAGAGTCGGTCGGTGTTGAAAGTATACTCAGTCGGGCTGGCATAAGTCTGCTGTGCCAGAATATTATTTACCATCAAGGTTGTGCCGGCCGTTCTGGCGGCAATACGAACTTTTGCCGACCGGTTCAGTATGGCGTTAGGCACCGAGGCAAAAAAAGTGAAAGCGCCCTGGTCACTCCAGTACCAGGTATAATAGTCGGCGATTCTGGTGTCATTCTGATACATTAGCATCTTGTTCTGCTCAAAACGGAGGAAGAACTTTCCCTCAGTAACAACAGTGTCCGGCGTCGCATCCGGATTTCCGTTAATACTGTCGATTCTTGCCGCAGGCTGGCTGAAAGTCCCGGCGGTTGTGAGCCAATAGCAGTTCTCAGCGGTATAGGGGTTTGCCAGAAAAACGGGGGCGGATTCGGAAGGATACCGCCAGCGGTCGGCTCCTTCGGCAAAAAACAGAAAGTAATCAGCGGCATTGAACAGCCCATCACCGCCGTCAAAGATTAGCAGCGATATCTCGCTAAACGTCGGTCGGGGACGATTATTCAGCACCGGCAGCGGCTCACCGCCGCCGTTGAACAGCCGCAGGTCGTCACTGCGCAAGTTGGCGAGAGATAATCCGGCAGCCTGAAGATTCTGACCGGTCACCCGCACAATCCCTTCGCGATTGATATCTATTCGATACCAGGTATCCGATGGCTCAAAAGGGTTCTGGGCAATTTTGGCGGCGGTCTGCGGCATCTCATTTGACCAGGCAATCATCTGTTCGTAGTTGAGCACGGTCTGCGCCCAGATTTTCTCAAACGTCGGGCTCATTCTGGTCCACTCGTCATCTAACGCAACTTTATTGTCCGGATGAAAAGAAATAGCCACGTCTATGCTTCGATAAATTTGACCCTGCTGAAAGGGGTAGATATTGACGGTGGCTAGGTTGAAGCCGCGGGAGCGAATTGGCGGCAGAATCTCCACGATACCTTTGCCGGCATCATATAACGCCGGGGCGGATGGGGACGGCTGAATCGGGTCAGACCCGCTGGCTGAAAGCAAAATCGGCTGCTTGCCGGCGGGGACCGCTATAACCACGGAGCGGAGCATAGTTGCGCCCGCCACCTCTGGCGCAAAGAGCAGATATTTATCCGGCTCGGAAAGGTGAAGTTTAAAACTAATCAGGTCTTTGCCTGATGACACCAGCTGGAAATCAGAGAGAGGTTCCGAAGTGACAGAAGAGAAAACTAAGACAGAAGCGAACAGAAGAAGGATAATAATCTGGGTCATAAAGAAACCGGGTCACTCAACCCGGCCCTTAACCCGGCAGGATTAACAAGCCGATTTTCGGTTAGAGGGCCGAAGAAGTATCTAACTTTTCCTCATTTTCAAAAAACAATAGTCCTTTAACCGATTAATCGATAGATTTTCTCCTTCTCTTAACTTATATAATCTCAGTCAATATATAAGGTTCCCAAGATAAGTCAAGTCAGCTATTGTATATATGACACTGACTTTATCGGTTTGATTACGCAAATAATTCGCCAGAATCACTTACCAGCAGAACCAATTGCTCAATAGGCATATTTTTCAACGACTTAGCAGTCTTCCTTAAACGCCGTCTCAGTCCAGACACCCATCAGGTCGGCAAAATTCTGCATATTATTAGTTCTGGCCAGACAGACGCAGAGATTGCACCTTGGCCGCTCTGACTATTTCACGGAGACTCCCTTGGGGGTTATTTCTTCCAGCTCCACGGTGAAATGTCTCAAATATGTCGCCTGTCGAGTAATTTTGAAACCGCACAATTGGTCTTTGCGGGAGGAAATCTTGGCGACAATATCCGCCACGTAGTCGAGGTGGGATGCGGTATAAACCCTTCGCGGTACCGCCAATCTGACAAGTTCCCGCGCCGCATGAATTTCTTCGCCCGTATTTGGGTCGTATCCCCCGAACATCAAAGAGCCGATTTCGACCGCCCGTATTCCTCCCTCACGGTACAGCTCCACGGTAAGAGCCTGCCCGGGAAACTGACGGTGCTGAATATGCGGCAGGAATCGAGCGGCATCAATAAATATGGCATGTCCGCCGGTAGGTTTGATAATCGGCGCTCCCGCCTTTTCCAGAGTCTTTCCAAAGTATGCAATCTGTCCGATGCGATATTCAAGGTAGTCCTCGTTCAGCGCCTCCTCCATCCCGACGGCAACGGCATCGATATCGCGCCCTGACATTCCACCATAAGTTGGGAAGCCCTCGATAATAATCAGCAGTTCGATAATTCTGCGGGCTAAATCATCGTCATTCAAGGCGGCGAATCCCCCCATATTTGCCAGACCATCCTTTTTGGCCGACATCAGGGCGCCATCGGCGTACGAAAAAAGCTCCTGGGCAATCTCTTTTATGCTTTTATTCTGGAATCCCGGCTCATATTGCTTAATGAAATAGCAGTTCTCCGCATAGCGGGCGCAGTCAAAAAAGAAGAGTATGCCGTGCTCTTTGCAGAGGGCCGCGGTCTCCCTGATATTAGATATCGAAACCGGCTGTCCCCCCATGGAATTGTTGGTGACGGTCATAAAGACTGCCGGAATTCTGCTGGCGCCTTTCTCTTCAATAAATCTTCTCAATCTCAATGTGTCCATATTCCCTTTGAAAGGGAGTTCTTCATCACTGGAGGCTTCGGGACAGGGGAAGTCAATCGGGATCCCCCCTTTGTGCGCTACGTTGGCGCGGGTAGTATCAAAATGGGTATTGTTGGGGATATAATCCCCTTTCTTCAGAATAGAGGTGAACAGAACATTCTCCGCGACTCTTCCCTGATGAGTTGGAATAATATGTTTCTTTCCGGTAATTTCCCGAACAATGGCTTCGAATCGGTAGAAAGAGCGGGCGCCGGCATACGACTCGTCCCCCATCATAAGCGCCGCCCATTGCTGATTCGACATTGCCCCGGTGCCGGAATCGGTCAGGAGGTCGATATAGATATCCTGTGCCTTGACTTTGAAGATATTATATTTCGCCGCTTGCAGCACCTCTTCCCGTTTTTCGCGCGGCAGAAGCGCTATTGGCTCCACCGCCTTGATTCGGAAAGGCTCCGCCGGATGTTTGAATCTATCCATCATTGTCTCCTATAGTTCCCAGAAAGACTCTATTCTAAACTGTCGAATGACTTTATCTGCTGCTCGCTGGCGTTTTCACCAGCGCAAAATCCGCTACGATTCTCCCCGTAAGGATTTTCCGATAATTTCTGATTTCAGGATTGTAGAAAGGCTGAAGTTGCGGCGCTTGTTCGACCTTTAGCAATCCCAGCTGCTTTAGCACTTCGATGCAAACCGTATATAACGCCCGCGGATTGCCATCTTCTATCTTGACCGCGATGCCAATAGCCGGCTCGGCGAAGCCGATTCCCTGAATCGCCTCTGCACCCCCTTTGCAAATGACATTGCCCGAAAACGTCCGCATCAGCGCCAGGTCAAACCGTCCTTCACCAGAGAAAATCTCCGGAAATTCGGTCATTGCCGCTTTCACCAGCTTCAGTCCGGCATTGATATCCGTGTCGCCGCCGTCGGCAGCCGCAAGTTTGTTGAACGCAACCGCGGTGTGACGCAGCGGCAGTCCAAAATTAGGCGCCGAACAGCCGTCAATCCCTATCAGGACCTGACTCTTGTCAACGCCGTACATCTTAGCCGCTGTCTCCAAAACCATTGATTGCGCCTCGGAGCGGACTTCCAGATAATCTTCGATATTCTTGCCCAGAAATTTTGTCAGCGCCAGGAATCCGGAATGTTTCCCCGAGCAGTTATGCCGCAGCGGGTCAAGATGCTCACTGTTTTGGGGGTACTCCCCGTTCATCTGCATAAAAAGCGGCAGATGTACCCCACATTTGAGGCGGTCCGGTGAAACATCGATTCTATCCAGATTGGCCAGAACTACTACGCGGTGGTGGTCGGTGCCGGCATGGGAGCCGCACATTATCGACAGCTGTTTGGGATTGAACCCGAAGTGGTCTGCCGCCCCGGTTAGAATAAGCGGCAGTACTTGGAACGGCTTGGCGGAAGAACGGACAAAGGTGAAGAAATCAGGGTCGCCGACATAATGGGTCAATTCCCCTTTTCTGTTGACCACAGCGACAGAGCCATAATGAACCGACTCTTCCCTGTCCCCTCTGAATACTTTTGCGACCAGCGCCGGCATAGAGCTCCAAAATATCAATGCTGGTTTAAGATATATAATTCGCCGCCAATGTCCACAATAAAAGGGACAGACCGGCCGTGTTGCCTACCCGGACAAAATTGGTTTTGATATTTGCGAATAATTCGGAGGGTCAGGCGCCGGAGGACCCAAAGGGGAGGGCTTGTTGAAGGTACGGGTGAAGTTCCTTCAGGAGCGCCACCCCACGCCTGGCAGCGGCATCAATATCGCCGTCGGGAGCATCCACGGTCAGGCGAACAATGGCAATGTCGTTGGGCCGCAGCAAAAGCGAGTTCCTAGCGCGGTCGAGCAGAAGCATATATTCATTGCGGAAGATTCCCATACGACTCTGATACCAGTACAGCACAACCGAGCTGTGGGATTTGCTGGCGATAAGCATATTATTTATTACCATTGACGGGCGTCCCGGCAGTTCCACTTCCAACGGCGAAATCTTCTCGATTCGCCACCCCCCACCCGGCAGGCAGTGCTTGGGAGAATGGACCGAACCGCCAAAGCGCTGAGATTTGAAATAGGCGATGAATAGCCCGGCGCGCGCCCCTGTACTGGAGACAAAATCCCGATAAGTGGTGGTGTCGGCGTTCAGGATTTCATAGACTTCTTCGGTGAAGAATTTTTCCTCTCCCCAGTAACCGCCGACTTCGTTTGGTATCAGATTGAAGTCCGGTCCCCGCTCCGGCATATTGGCGCTGAAACGGAGCAGATTGCCGAAAAAACCTCCGACAATCAGGATTCCGATGACCAGAAAATATTGGGACTTCATTGGCGCTGTTTAAGTGCTTTTCATTGAGATGCCCGCCGCAATGACAGGGGCATCCCTTTAAATTTATCGAATTAACAGAATCTTTCCTCGCATATCGGTTCCCTCAATCTGCCATAAATAGGAGCCGGAGGCAACCGGATTTCCGTCAGAATTTTTCCCGTCCCAGGTTACTTCCCCCCCGATAATATTAGTGAACTGACGAATAATAGCGCCGGACACCGACATTATCATAAGACTGGAGCTTTCCGGGATTTCGGTGAAGGTCGCCATCTGCCCGCGCGACGGTTTGAATGGGTTGGGGTAGGCATGCACCGCCGGCTCGATGGTGAAGGATGCCACATCGCTGTAACTGTAATCATTCGCTTTAACTCGCCAGTAGTAGGTGGTATTTGCCGCCAGTGAAGAATCTATCTTCCAAGCCGTCGAGGCTTTCGCCGCATCCTGAGGAACCGCCGGCGAAAGCACGGCGGTTGACAGGAAAAAAGAATCGGTTGCTACTTCAAAGAAGAAATTCACATCCCCTGGAATCTCAAGATTGCGAACCATCAGAGTCGGTTTCGTCGTGTTCACAACGGCGTGGCTCACGGGACTTACCAGGACTGCCTGAAAGTCATCTTCCCCGAGCGAAATACTGTCCTGGGCTCTCGCCGAAGGGACATTAGACAATACCGAGGTATTGCCGATTTCATCGAGGCTCTTGATGGCGAAGTAATATGTCTGTCCCGGCGTCAAGCCGCTCATCAGCACCGACTGCGAGACACCGGCCGACATCGGCACTGGCTCCCCGGTAAAGGGAGTGGCGCTTGCCCAATTGCCGTCGGAGATTGCCGATGACGAGTAGCGCAAATCATACTGGTCGGCCGTGCCGATATAGCCATCATCGCCGGGAGCGGTCCAGCTGAGGAAGACCTCGCCGGCATTGAATCCCGGCGCGGCGCCGAGGTTATTGATCCGACCGGGGGCGACAGAATCGGCGACGTCACTTCCCGCCGTATTTTGAAGGGTGATATTGACCGATTTGGCATTCCACCGCACCTGATAATTTGTCAAGGTGCTGTCGGTTCCTTTTTTCGCCTTTATCCGGAAAGGATTGAAATTGGTGGAATCAGCTGCTCCTACGGCGGCGTTGCACTCCCACCAGTAGGTGACATCGGAGACCAGGCGGCCGCTGCCGCCAGTGGAGCCCTGAGCCACCACGGCGTTGTAGTTATTAGTGACCCAGACATCGGCGTTGGTCACCGGCTTGCCGTTATTGCCGATGACATTGACCTGCAGAGTGACGCGCAGTCCGATGCTCAGGGAATCAGGTTCATTATCATCCATGAAAATGGATGTGTCGTACATATTACCTTCGAAATTGCCGTTGCGAATCACGTTGTTGTACGCATGGTGCGTTGCCCCGGCGCCGTAACCGACATAGAAAGTGTAGTTGTCGTTGAGATTTCGGCCTCCGGTATATGCCCGATAAGTGCAATTGTCCATTGTAACATTGCCGCCATGTCCGTTGAAAAATCCCCAGCGTATCGCCACACTTTCCGATTCAAAGATGTTGTTGCGAATAACGATATTCGGCAGATTCATATGAAATTCATCAAACATGATACAGGCGCCATGGGCGTTGCTGGTTCCATAATGGGGAATAAAACCGGTGGTATAGTACATTTTGACATGGTTGCGCTCGATTATCAGGTCGCTGCCGGGACCGGTCAGCCGAAAACCGGACATAGGTCCGATATCGATAGCCGAGGTATTGCGAACCGTATCACCGATACAGACAATAGTATTACTATCCACCCAGATATTAGACCAGTTTGCCTGACGAATCAGGATGCCGTTAACCGTTGCCTCTTCGCCGTCGTACCCCTGGTGCACAATCATGTCGTTGCCATAGATATAAAGGCAGCTGTCGGGATGGCGGAGATTCATACCGTCAACTTCGGAAATAAAAATCCCGCGACCGCCAAGAAAATCGGTGCCACTCCGAATCCTATTGTTGCGGATTTTGACACGAATCGCTCCCGGGTCGCCACGGACCGAGATGGCGTATCGTTGCGCCGCGGACGTTGGAAAACTGCTGCCCAAATCATTGCGGCCATCAACCACGATGTAGTTGTTAAAAATGTCCGCGACCGTATGTGAACCATTAATATAGAAAGCGGTCCAGTGGGCGCAAATTGTGGAGCAGTTCCTGATGGCGATATGATAATCAAAGTCGGTCCAGGATGGGTCAATAACATTGTGCGAGGCAGAGACAATCATCGCGTTATCAACCCAGTACTGGCGGTCGCCAAAGGAACGCATGCTGTCGTCAAATTTGCAGTTATTGAAAAGGATATTGTAAGTGTTGGCGCCATCATAAAGAATCTTACTATTGCGACCAAATACCCGGAAATAGACATTGTCATAGGTGATATTTCGTCCGCCGGAACCATGCCGCACCGCGGCAGCCCAGGTATGCAATGAAGGGGTGTTTTTAACCGTATCCGGCGCATTATGAATAACGAAACCGTTCTTGACCAGAATATTATAAATGCCGGTGGCACGCAGATTTAGCCCGATCGGTCCTTGCATCGGTGACGTGCCGGTGGTGCCGGTGTAGATTACGCCGAAATTGACCCTCTTGTTATTCAGGTCCAGAACTACATCGTGCACGTTGGAACCGAAAACAATCGCATCCCGGTCGGCCGAGAGGTTATCCACATTGACAATGATCGTATCAAAGTTGTCGGCCGTGGTGATAGTATCCGGCAATGATGTAATATATCGTATTCCCGCATTGGCCGGGGAAACCATCAGTATAACAAGCGCCAGCATTGACAGACCGGCAGTCATTCTGCCCGCTTTCCACCGGGACAATCTATTAATCGGGCTGTGCATCCTACCTCCTTATTCGATTCAAAGATCAACTTGCCGGGAAATCAAGAAAGAGACTCCCGTTCCTCTTTATACCCTTCATCTCATCTTAATCGGTAAATTATTTGGCAACTAAAATGGTTCTGTTTTTCCGCACAACGACAAGACGAAGATATGACCAATCTGCCGCACCAAAAAGATACGGCTGTTAATAACGAGCTTGCCAACAATATGAAAAAATTATAGTACATCACACAAGTATTATTTCAAAAAACGTGCCGTCCCGCAGTCATTGCAGCAATTTCCTAAGTCGATAAGTGTCAATCTCTTGCTTATTATTACGTTATCTTCATTCCCTGAAAAAATGTGCGAAATCCCCGATTTGTTCATTTTATGAACGGCTTTGTTGTAGTTTCTCCGACTCCTTTATTGCTTGCTGTACAGGCTCAAATCCAAGGGCGAAAGCGCCTCCTCCGGGTGGTAGTATTCACACTCGGGGCGATTGACTTTTGCTACCAATGACCGGGTCCAGGGCTCACCCCGCTCGGCCGCTATTGCTTTTAGTGTCTCCTCGATTTTTGCCGTGGATATTTTCGGAGCGATATTGTCCAACGCCCATTTACGGGGTTGAAAGCTCCTGTAATTATCGCGAAACCAGAGCAATGTCTCAGCCAGCTTTTCCCGGCTGGTCAGGCGCCCCGTAAATTCGTTGATATAAGAGGTCCCGATGGCGAGATTTTCTTCCATCGCCAGCGCCGGCACATTGGCAAAAAAACCTTCAACAATAGCCTTATTAGCCCCTTCCTTCAGACTCAATAAGGCATTGACTTTCGACTTATTCAACAGGCGGTTGACTTCAACCGGCGGCAGTTTCTCAAAGAAGTCAATCCTATCGCGAACGCCATAATATTCGGCCAATTCTTCAATATCTTTTTGCAGGCGACCCCAAGGTCCACCGATAAGACAGACGCGATAGCCGGGGTCGTTAATTTTTTCCATAGCCTCAAAGAGAAGGTAATGCCGCTTAATATCCCCCCATAATGCCACCATTATGCAGTCATATTCCTTGGGAAGGCTCAAGTCTGTAAAAACGCGGTCATCGACCCAACTGTTGGAACCGGTCTCAACCGGCACCAGGCTGCGGCCGGCTCTCATGATAAAGTCATAGTCCGTTTTATGCGGGCATTGTATTAACGATTTAGTTCCTTTCAGCTCCATAAGACTCAACACCTCGGCTGTGCAATACCCGGAAAAACTCGGCTCAATCACGAGGTAATAATCCTGCATGATTTTATTGAGGTCGTATCGGAGCATTACTTTGGCGGCGGTATCACTGTATTTCATTAACAGCACCCCTTTTTCCTTACCCCGGGGCTCTTTCAGTTTGAAAACCCGTCTTTCATATATCCGGTCAACATATATTCTCTTGGGGAAGAGTCTGGTGACGACCTCCAGCGAATTGAGATGGAATTTTTTATAGATGCTCTCGATAAAAAGCTGCCTTCTCAGCTTGCGGGTATTGCGGTGTGACCGCATCAGCAGTCCCATCGCTTGCGTTCTGGAAAAAGGCAATAATGTCAATGCCAAAGTCATTAGAAGAAAGCTGAAGAGTTCGCTGGCGGCGATGCTGAAGCGAATCTGCGTGGTGAGGACCCGGAACATCATTTTCAATTTCATTGAATATTCTCTGCTTTAAGAATTTTGAGGCAAGCGGAGCCTTCTCAAGGCGATATAATCATCATATATAAAATTCTCAATAGCCTCCTGCATGGAAATAATTCCTTTCAGACTCATGGCGTAGTCGTATCCGGCGCGGGTGACCCGTTCTCTTTCGGCCTGGTCCTGATAAATCCGTTCCATTGCCTGGCGCAGCGCCGCAACATTGCCGGGAGGCACAATCACCGCGGCGCCTTCCGGCAGCACGTCATCCACCCCGGGGCCCGATGATATTATAACGCATTTTTTCAGCGCCATTGCCATCAGATAGACCGCAATGCCGGCCTGAGTGATGATATCTTTCTTTATTGGAATCACCACCATTCGTGAATTGGCCATTATTTCCACAAATCTCCCGACGCTGCCGTCGTGACGGACTATTTCCACATTCTCGGGGGCCGCTTTTTCATCGAGAAAGGAGCCGTGCCGCTGCAGTTCACGGTTGTCCACCGTTACGATTTTGACCGGCAGTCGGTTCTCTCTGACCGCATCAAATAAGGCGTTAAAATCGCGGCGGGACTTTCCCCCGCAGAAAATGTACCCCGCATCCGCCGTGGCGGTCTTTTGAATAAGATTTAGGGCATTGACCTTGTAGGGTACATAGACAAATTTCTCGCCCGGGATACGGTAATGAATTTCGTACCCTTTATTATTCCTGCTGTAAACCAGAAAGCGATACGCCCGTCTCAAAAGCAGAATCTTTATTAGTCGATTAATTTTTTCTTTGAGATTTTCCGGTTGCAGCAGAAAGAGGTCAAGAGTCACCAGACGACAGCGGTTAAAAAAGAAAATCAGTTTGAAGAAGGCCAGAACAAAAAAGTCGAAGGAATTGAAATTCAGAATGATATAGTCGCAGGAAAAAGATTTCAAGAAAAGTCGAAAAATACTGAAGACTCCTATATCTTCCTTGGGATAGGGAATCAGTTTAACTTTCAAACCTTTTCCCGATGCCCCATCCAGGCCGATAATATTGGAGATAATTCTTATTTCTGTCCGCGCCATTTCAGTATCCGGGAGTCATTTTCTTTCTCAACCATTTTTTATCCGAGAGTAGAGCTCTTCATGCTGACGCACCATCTTTTCAACGCCGTATCTTTCCGTCGCCAGCGCTCTCCCTTTATTCCCCAGTTCTTTGCGAAGAGGCTCCGATTCGAGCAGTTCCGCCAGCGATTTAACGAAAGCCTTGATATCTCCGGCAGGGAACAGCTTGCCGCTGTCACCGACCGCCTCGATATTGCCGCCGACGGCGGTGGCGATTACAGGAAGTCCCAATGCCTGATACTCAATAATAGCGTTGGAAAAACTTTCGCCGCCTGAGGTCAGGCAGGCTATATCAAACGCCGGAAGGTATGGCGCAATATCGGGCACTGAACCGGTCAACCTGAAAACCTCGGATATGTTTTTCACCCGAATTCTTTCTTTCAGGGAGTCCTCCAGAGGTCCCTCGCCAATGACGACAAAACGGGCAGCCGGATATTTGGCGGCGATGACAGCGGCGGCATCGATGAAAAACTCGATATTTTTTTCAGGACGAAGATGCGCCACCATTCCGACCAGAAGGTCGGAATCACCAACCTTCAAGAGTTTTCGCGCCGCCTTTCTTGAGAAGTCCGTTACCGGGGGAAAACGGCTCAAGTCCAAACCGTTATATATTACCTCAACCTTATCAGGTTCGATTTGCTCGTAATTGACAATTGAGTCTTTGGTGGCTTCACTATTGGCGATATATAATCTGGTAATATGCCGCAGCAGGCGAAAGACGCGGAGGAGATTCTTTTCATTCCAGAAGCCCGGTCCGAGATTCCGCCTTCCCGCGACTATATTCTTAATTCCGGCCAGTCTCCCTGCCAGAGCCGCAAAAATGTAGGCATCATTGAAATAGGTCTGGATAATTTCTATTTCATTCTGACGGCAGTATTTGCGGAAGCGCAACATCTGTCGCAATGTTCCCGGGCTGAGAAGTCGCTTCGCAGGGAATACTGCCACCGGTGCCTCCAGATGTCCCTCGTGTATCCAGGGGGTATCGGCCAGGGCGGCGAAATGAGGGTTGAATCGGCTGCGGTCGAGATTCTTGACAAGCATGAACAACTGCCCTTCGGTCCCCCCATAAGCGCCCGGAATCTCATCGATAATGAAGAGGATATTGATTTTGCGGTTTGACCTGTCTTTAACATCATTCCCGGACATTCGATTTCCTTAAATTAACTCTGACAGCAAGGCAATGATAAGATTTTGCGGGCGGATAGTCATTATATTAATTTATCGGATGTACCTCTCTATTTTTCCAGTCGGCCGGTCAACGAATATAGCTGTGGCGATTTCATTTTCTTGACTCCAATACGCCGTTTCGATATCATATGATTGATTATGAAGATTTCCCCCATAAACGACGCCACCCTGCAGAGTGCCCTGTCAAGTATTACTCGTAGATTGAAAAAGGGACCGGCTGAACAAAGTGATTTAACCTCGCTGGCGCAGCATCTTCGCAACCCCGGCAAGCTGTACTGGCAGCCCGAAGGAGCGCATTCCGCGATATTTAAAGCCCGCTTTCCTGAAGCGACCGAAATTGTCAAGTCCGCAGACCTGATTTGCCGCGGTGAAATAATATTCTGGCATCCCTGGCATATGGAAACCTCCGTCCAGCCTGAAAAAGTAGGCAAGAAAATAAACTGGCTTAATGTGCCTAACGGGGATGATGAATGGCGTCACTCGCTGATGCGGTTTTTCCATATCTTCGACCTGGCGGCCGGCTTCTGCCTGAACAATAATCCTGAATACCTCGAATTCTTGACCGACCATTTAGCCAGTTTTGCTGACTCTCGGAAGAAACTGCTACGCAGTAATAAGACCAACCGCCTTGATGCCGCCGTTCGTCTGTTCAATCTTGTCAAAGCATTTGACTTAATTAAAGAGCACAAGGAGTTTCCCGATGAGGCAGTCATACTCCTTTTTTCTCTAATACTGGAGGATGCCGATTTTCTTTGCGACGGTCTGGGGCAGAAAGTTGGCAACTGGGAGTTCTTCATTGTTACTTCCCTGCTCACTGCGGCCGATTATCTGGCAAACCTGAGCGATACCGAACGGTGGCATACAAAGGGATTAGAGCGGCTAAAAGAGATTTCCGTTACCGAAATTTTGTCAGACGGCATGCTCATTGAAAAATGCCCGATGTATCATGGCGAGGTTATATTGACGCTGCTTGATTATATCGCCATTCTAAAGGTCAATGATATCGTCGTGGACCGGGACCTTCAGGCGCTGACCGAGAAGATGATAGATGTTCTGATTTCTATGGCAGACCCGCAGGGGAAAATTCCTCAAATCGGCGATTCGGACGCTTTCGATCTTGAATACATTATCAACTTCCGTAACGCAATATTGGGCGACATTAAAAAGATTGATGCGAAAGCGAACACCGAGCGCTCACTTATCACACTGCCGGCAACCGGCTGGATTATTAGACGGTGGAAGACCGATGACAATAAAGACGGGTATCTTTTATTTGATTATGCGGCTCGTCCTCCCGAAAGAAGATATTGGCATTCTCATGCTGATGAACTTCAGTTTTTGATAACCACCTCCGAAGGCCCCTTTCTGATTGACCCGGGACGTTTTACCTATGCCCCTATTTTCCGCAATCCGATTCCCTTTTTCAAAGGCACCAAAAAATTCAACGCGTTTAAGAAATTGATATATCACTCTATTCATCCCCGGTTCAAAGAAATCAACAGCCGCAACTGGCGACGGTATTTTAGAAGCAGTGTCAGCCATAATACTATTTCGCCAGATGGCGACGATTTCGGAGGGTATGAAGCCTGGAATTCCCGCCCTCCGGAAATGACAGTCCTGAGCAATCACTCCCATGGACCGCTTCTGCTTCTTGGCGCGAAACTAACCAATTTTAAGAGCCGTTCCGATGAGGTTCAGCATACCCAGGAGCGGTATATTATCGGATATCTTCCTGACATAATCGCCATCTATGATATAGTAATCGCGCCGACACTTCATCAATGGCTCTGCTCATACCATCTGGGGGCAGGTCGGCGCGCTTCCCTGGACGGTAATACCGTGAGGGTCAAAGTTTCAGACAGGGAGCACCATGTGGCCTTCTATTCCCCTTCCGGCGCCGAATATTCTCTGCGTATCGATGACGACTGGCTATCGCCGTTTTACAATACCAAAATTCCGGCGCAGACAATTCGCGCCCAGAGCAAGATTGCAGATAATTTCTCCCTATTGACCGTGATTTCGATGCAGTCTTATTCCAGTCAGGACAAGCCCTTTGAAATCCAGTGCCAGGATTTTGAGCCGGGGGACAGTCCGGCGCCGCTTTCCTTTCTGATTAAACTCAGCCGGGGAGAATCGGAACTGCATATCGGTTTTAATGCCAGCGGAGTGAGGCGGAAAATCGGACTGTTTGAAACCGACGCTTTGCTTGCAATCGACCATATTGACAGGGACGGTAAGCGTCAGGTCGGTTTTCTGCAGGGACGGCATTTCAGCTTTGGCGGCAAGCATCTGCAATCTGATGGCAATATTATAGATAACTTCCCCTTAGAGATTTAACAGAAGTCGCGGATATCGGCTCTGTTCGAGTGACTCTATCTGAACCGGTTCTTGAATCGGCGCAAGCCAATTATCATCCCTTTGGGGAAATATGTGGCCGTAATATACAGCGGAAGCACTGCCGGACGATAGCCGTGCTTATAACTGAGACGGAATTCCTGTCGCGCTTTGGGAAAGTCATTTTCGCGGAAGAAATAGAAATGCCCCAGGTCAAAGTGACAGCGTCCTACCCGTAAAGCCAGTTCGCGCCGATATCTGTTTTCAAATTCTCCATTTCCGCGGTAAGCCTTTTCAAACAATGTCACCCGGCTGAGGTACGGCACGATAGTCTTGGGACCATCCGAGAGGGTATGCTGACGGCTGCGCGTCAATATTTCGTCTATCGCGGCAAATTTGCAGTGGCGCGACATCCGCAGCCAAAGGTCTCTATCCTGTGCCCGTGGCAGAGCCTCATCAAAGAGTCCTTCCCTGAAGAGGCATTCTTTCTTCACCAACACACTGGAGAGGTTGACAAAATTTTCATCGATGAAGAGAGGATAGAGCCTTTCTTCAAATATTATTAGCGAGCCTTCTCTTATCTGTTTCTGGAGAGGCATCATATTCATGGTCTTAAAATAGTCGGCTTTGACAATCCCGGTCTCATTGAACCAACAGGCATTGGTTACAAGAAGGTCAATCTCGGGATGCGCTGTCACCGCGGCTACCTGCTTTTCCAACTTATTTTCCGTCCAGAGGTCATCGGCATCCAAAAAGGCGACCCAGTCGTAACGAGCCTGGCGAATTCCGGCATTGCGCGATGCCGCCCGGCCGCTGTTTTTCTGGTGAATGTAAGTTATCTTATCGAGGTAAGGATGGACCACCTCCGCGGTATTGTCGGTAGAGCCGTCATCAATAACAATTATCTCAAACTGTTTGAAAGTCTGAGCCAGGACGCTTTGAATGCAGTCGGCAATGTAGCGGCCATGATTGTAAGTCCCGATGACAACCGAGACCTTGATGCTGCCGTCCATTTAAGATTCTTTCTCGGGAGCGGACGTCTCCGGCTTGTTTTGCTGCCCGCGGAAACCGATAACCCGTGCCGGATTGCCAGCCAGAATGGAAAAATCTTTGTACCTTCGACCGCTGACAATCGCCCCGGCGGCAACCACACAACCTTTTCCCAGATGTGTTCCCGGCATAATGAAGGCATTGGCGCCTATCCAGGTATCATCTTCGATAACCACCGGTTTGAATTCCGACCCTTGATCGTATATGGGAACATTGGGGTCGGCGTAGATATGGTTGGAGGTCCAGATTTTCACTCCGGGACCGAGAATGACATAGTTGCCGATAGTAAGTCCGCCGGCCGCCTGAATGGCGCAGTCAATCCCCATGGAGCAATTGGAGCCGATGGTCATGAGCTGAGGATTCCTAATATAGAGCCGCTCCAGAAAGAGAGTATTGGGACCGACCGACTTGATCCACTTGCGGTAGAATCTTCCGCGAATGGTATAACCGATAAAACTCGGAATCCATGCCAGAATAGCCTGCGTGTAGAGAAAACGCCGCCCTTCCAGGTCGCGCTTGAATTTCCTCAAGGTCGAAAGGAAATTTATTATCTTCCGCATATTTGGTAAACCTGCCGTAGCCTGCTACCGTTTTCGCCTTTTCGCGAGCACCCAGTCTTTCAATTGCTGCGCGTATCTGTTACGATATAATATATCGACCAATTTCGAATATCTAAAATCATAGAAGACCTGCGCCGCTTTCTGACGCCAGCCGCCCGGGTAAATTATAAGGCGGCGACTCTGTCGCACCCGATTGGCAAAGCGGTCTTTGTACCCTTCATCCCCGCGGGCAAAATCCAGTTCCACAATCCCTCGGGATAGGGCATAATCAAGATGATATCTCAGAATTACCTGCCCGGGCGATTTCTTAGCGTAATCCAGATTAAAACAGGTCTTATAAAAATACAATTTATTCCCGTACTCCAGACTAATATACAGCGCCAGGAAATGGCTGTCCAGCGTCAGGCTGGAAAAATGAATCCAGCCGCAGGGATGCATCTTTTCCACCACCCGCCGATAGAATTCCGTCATTGACGGATTGCGAAAATAACTCGGCGTGGGAGTCCCCTCCCAGCGCTTGATATGCTGGTTAAAGAGGTCATCAAGACGGGAAAGCGCCTCATCACGGTCGGTATATATATTGTATCTAAAATCCCCCTCTTTTTTGAGCCAGTTCACATAACTGGTGATATTTCGCTTGTAATACATTTTCCTGGCCGCTTCCGGGTCCTCCAGAGTCATCGCCGGGCATTTGTCGGCCGGCTCCACACGGAATGACAGCCCTTGATTTTGAAACTCCTTTGAAAGCAGTTCGAAGCTGTCATCCTGTTCCGAAATCTGGTCAAATACAGCCAGCTTCCATTTACCTTTGAGTTGCCCAACGAAAGATGCCAGCAGGGCGGCCGCCTCCGGGTAATC
>JBFMEF010000064.1 GCA_040753495.1 Candidatus Zixiibacteriota bacterium | reverse complement strand
GGGAAATTCTTGGAACAGAACTCAAAGAAACCCTCCTCAAAAGCCGCCACCTGAGAAACCGGCAGACTATCGAGATATCCATTGACACCGGCCCAGATGATTAACACCTGCTTGGCAAGCGACATCGGAACATACTGCTTCTGTTTAAGGATTTCCACCATACGCTCGCCGCGCGTCAGCTGTTTCTGGGTCGCCTCATCCAGGTCAGAGCCAAACTGCGCAAAAGCGGCAAGCTCGCGATACTGGGCAAGGTCCAGCCGCAACGAGCCGGCTACTTTCTTCATCGCTTTGGTCTGGGCGTTTCCGCCAACGCGGGAAACCGAAATACCGACATTGATGGCCGGGCGGATGCCGGAATAAAACAGATCTGATTCCAGGAATATCTGCCCGTCTGTAATGGAAATCACATTGGTCGGAATATAGGCAGAGACGTCTCCCGCCTGGGTTTCAATGATAGGAAGAGCCGTCAAACTGCCGCCGCCGAGGTCGTCTTTCAACTTCGCCGCTCTCTCCAAGAGTCGCGAATGCAGGTAGAAAATATCTCCCGGATAGGCTTCCCGTCCCGGGGGGCGTCTCAGAAGAAGCGACAGCTGCCGATACGCCTGGGCATGTTTGGAAAGGTCGTCATAAATCACCACCACATGTCTTTTGGTATGCAAGAATTCTTCGCCCATGGTGCAACCGGCGTACGGCGCGATAAACTGCATCGGCGCCGGGTCCGAGGCGTTGGCGGCGACAACGGTGGTATATTTCATAGCGCCGAAATCTTCCAGCGTCTTCACCACTTTGGCGACGGTGGAGGATTTCTGTCCAATGGCGACATAAATACAATAAAGGTCCGTATCTTTCTGGTTAATTATGGTGTCGAGAGCAAGCGCAGTCTTTCCGGTCTGACGGTCGCCGATAATGAGTTCGCGCTGACCGCGACCGATTGGTATCATCGAGTCAATCGCCTTGAGACCGGTCTGAACCGGCTCTTTTACCGGCTGGCGCTGCACTACGTTGGGAGCATTCCCCTCCAGAACCCGGAATTTGTCGGTAACAATCGGTCCTTTGCCGTCCAGCGGCTGCCCCAGCGGATTGACCACCCTTCCCACTAGAGCGTCGCCGACCGGCACCGAGGCTACGCGTCCGGTGCGGCGAACCGTGTCTCCTTCTTTAATGTCGGATACGGAACCGAATATGGCGGCGCCGACACTGTCCTCTTCGAGGTTGAGCACCATGCCCATAATGTCGTTGGGAAACAGAATCAGCTCCGACATCATAACGTCTTCCAATCCCCAGATGCGGGCGATACCGTCGCCGACCTGAAGCACCGTCCCGACCGACTCCATTTGCAGTTTGGTCTCGTAACTGGAGACTTCTTTCTTTATTATAGATGAGACTTCTTCAGGATTTAAACCCATGCTTTCACCTCTAAGGATACTATTTCCAGATATTTCTTATAACGGTGTTCAATCACCTTACAAATTCTATAATCAATGCACTTTGACTTTCATCAGACGGTTGCGCAGAAGACTCAGGGCGTACCGAATAGAGCCGTCCATAATCTGATTCTGCAATATCACCACTGTCCCGCCGACAATCGCCCTGTCGATTTTCTCTTCCAACTCAATCTTAAGATTGGTCTTCTGGCTCAATTTTTCGATTAAGCGACGTCGCTCCTCATCGTTGATAGGCACCGTGGTAATGCAGACGGCCCGGGCAATCCCTTTATGCTGGCGCACCAGGCGGTCAAACTCTTCCACGATTTCGACGAGATAAATAATGCGCCGCTTATCGACCAGAACCAGCAGGAAATTATAGAACGGCCGGTCCAGCCGGGGCTTGAATATCTTCTCCACCAGCGCCAGTTTGTCGGCATCAGGAATCTGCGGAGCCGACATAAAATCGAGAAAGGTAGAGTCTTTTCTGAGATAATCAGCCAGGGAATTGAATTGCTCCCAGGCCTGCTCTATCAGCCCTTTCTCGCGGGCGATCTCAAAGAGAGCATTGCCGTATTTCTTGGCTACCTGCTGGGCAAGCATTCTTTATGCCTTCTCGATATTTCCGATGAACTGGTCAATTAACTGCCGCTCTTTCTTTTCATCGAGCTTCTCGCGCAGAATTTTCTCCGCCGCCGACAGAGTGATATTTATCATATCCTCTTTCAGTTGCACCTTGGCTTTAGCGACATCCCGCTCCAGCTGCTCGGCCGTGCGGGTCACCAAAGCGTGAGCTTCTTCCTGCGCGCCGGCTTTGATTTCCGAGGCGACTTTGTTGGCTTCGTTGACCGCCTCGATTATCTTCTGCCGTCGTTCCGTCTCTATATTCTTCAGTTTTTCTTCATACTCGGCTTTGTATTGCGCCGCCCTGACTTTTTCGTCTTCGATTCTCTGAAACTCGTCTTTAATCTTCTGGCGCCGCTCTTCCATCATCGAAAGAAGCGGCTTCCAGGCAAATCGTTTCAGGAGCCAGACAGTAATCAGAAAGCCGATTATATGCGTTATTACCTGTGATATTTCTATGTTCATTTAGCGGTCTCCAGACTCGCGGACGGTGAAAAAGTTATTACTTTTCAGCCGATCTTGCCCATCAGCAGAAGCAGACCAACCAGGGCGTAAATCGTCAAGGCTTCGATAAACGCCGCGCCGATAATCATACCGGTCTGAATCTTGCCGGCCGCTTCCGGCTGACGCCCCATTGCTTCCATCGCCGAACCTACCGCCCGGCCTAAACCGAGACCGGAACCGATAGCCGCTATTGATACCGCAATCGGAAGCGCAAATGATAAAGCAGTTTGATAATCCATTGTTTCCTCCTGAATACTATGATTTCTATAATTGCATCTTATTATTTTTAATGTCCATGTTCATGCTCTTCGTGGGGAAGAACCATCACGAAATAAATCGTCGAGAGCATGGTGAATACCAGAGCCTGTATTGTCGAGGTCAGCATTGCCAGCAGTATAAACGGAATCTGAAAGGGAAAACCGATCGGCGACCCGAATATTCCCATAAACATTATCCCCAGCGAAACAAAGGCGGCAATCAGGATATCCTCGCCGGTAATATTGCCAAATAGACGAAGCGCCAGTGAAAACGGTTTAGCCAGCTCCCCGATAACATGTATCGGGAAATTAATCGGCGCCATCGCCCAGGTGATAGCATCTTTGGGCGAACCGAGAAGATGATGGAAATATCCCCAGATACCGAGCCGACGCATACCGGTATACTGCACATATAAGAAAACCGTAATAGCCAGAGCGGCCGTGGTATTAATCGAGGATGTTGATGATTTCATAAAGGGGATAAGACCCAGAAGATTCATAAACCAGATATAGAGAAAAAGCGTCCCCAGAAACGGCACAAAGTGACGGCTTTCCTTGCCCATGACTGAAAAGAGTAGATTATTCAATCCCTCGATAATCATTTCGACAAAGTTCTGCAGTCTCCCCGGTATTAACTGCCGCTTGCGGTAGGTTATGAGAGACACGGTTATAAGCAGCAGCGAAACAAATCCGGCGAATATCAGCGCATCGTAATGATGAGCAAACGACTTGTTAATGAACGTGATAAGATTGGGAAGTTCGTGCGATTCGCCGCCGCCATGTCCGGCCGCCTGGTGGACCGTATCGGCAACCGCTTCACCGGCCTCATGTGCCGTCGATAATATATAAAACTGAATTCCGTTAAGCACTGCGCAGACTTTCCTTCTTGTCGTTTTCTTCGAAGTAGTCGAGTTTTAACAGAGCGCGCCCGGCCGCCTTGAGGACAATTATCAGAAGACTGACAGTGAATCCGATTACCAGCAAGAGCGGGTCGAAATAGTCGTTGGTCATCAGGAAGTAGCCGGAAAGATAGAGAAGAGGGAATTTCAGGAGAAGAAAAATCAGAGCCGAGGCTTTATCGGCTCCTTCGGGACGAAGCGACGAGCGCACCAGTAAAGAGAGAAAGTAAAGATTAATCATCCCCCAGACGATGCCGGTGAAGACCGACAGGGAGGGCTTAAAACCGTAATAGAACGACCCGAAGGCGAGGCTCAAAAGCGCCACCAGTCCGGTGGTGCGCAGAGTCCGGCTTACAAAATTCGCTTCAATTCTCATCTTTGGTCTTATCAGGCTTCTCTTCGGCTCTTTTTATAATCCTGTATATCTCTTTGCCGGAGGCGATAAACCCGAAAATCAAAAAGAGGATAAGCAGGAAAGGGGCGGTCCCCAGTTTGGAATCGAGCCATCTACCAATAAAGAAGCCGACCACCGGGCCGACCACCATAATAATTGGGATAGTTCCAAGCAAACCGAGTTGTCGATATTCAATCTTACCCTTACCCTTCCGCGGTTCCTTTAAATCGGGCATTTAGACCCAAACGGCAAAAATTGAGTGGGGAAAATAAATCCGATTGCGCTGATTGTCAAGCGCAAAGTGAAATTTTTCACTAATTAATTTTTAAGATGAGAAATCAAGTCAGGTTTTTCTGTTAGAAACTGTAACCGAGCGAAAGTCTGATCGTTTCGTCGAACTCGCTGTCATTCAAATAGGCGGCGTCAATGCGCACCCGCTTTATCTCAACCCCAACCCCTCCGGTGAAGCGCCCAATATCAGAGCCGGCCCTGAGGAAAACCATCTCAAGATACGATATTTCCGCCCCGAAATGAAGGTCCATCGAGATATCCCCCATCCAGTACTGACTATTCTGGCGAATCCCTTCGAACTTGAAATCTCCCGATGCCACCAGACGTCCCCGGAACTCCTTGTAACTGTCAGTGAACAGTATGCCGGGCTTAACAGTGGGATTTATCGACTCGGAAGAACCATTGGAATATCCCAGATGGCCTGTGAAGAGGTCCGCCACCGTCAGACCGAAGTTCAGGTATTCAAAGGGCTTATAGACCGCGCCCAGGTCAGCGGAAACTCCGTATCCGGTAACCGTCGCCAAATCCCGATAAAGAAACTTCAGTGATACTCCCCAATCGAGCTGCTCTTTCAGCTTGCCGGCTATCGCTCCTGAAACAATTATATCGCTATGCGACTCTTCTCTGACAACAAAAGGACGTCCGGTATTGGGGTCAAGGTCGGTCAGTTTTATCCCGCCGCCTCCCAGATAATAGAAATAGATGCCGTATGCCGACAGGAACTTCTTTTCACCCCGGTATCGAGTATAGGCGGCAAAATCGTGGTTGAGAAGCGAGCCAAACATTTCAGCATGCATCGCAATTATATTCTGTCCTGGAAGGCTGTTAAGTCCAGCCGGGTTCCAGTATGGGGCAGAGGCGTCAAATGGTCCCGCCACAATTGCCCCGCCCAGCGCCAGTCCTCTCGCCCCGGCACCTAAAGAAAAGGCATCACCGGCGTACTTGGCGCCGTAAGATGCTGTCCCGGCAAAGAGCAAAAGGAATGTTGCCAGTATCAATCTCTTTGGTTTCATCTAATCTATTATATCGGCTGAAACAGGCGGGCGCAAACAATATAAGACAAAAAACAAAAAAGGCGGAAGACCATTCCGCCTTTTTCTGAATCATCAAATCTGTCAAAATATCAGTGGGAGCCGTCCTTGGTTTCAGACTTCTTTTCGCACTTGCCAGCCGAAATTGAGCAGGCCGCCCCTTTGCCGGCATCAGTTGTAGAGGTGGCAACCGCCGGCATTATTTCCGCCTTATACCCTTTGTCGGAGACCAAAGCCGCCAGTTTGCCGCTTTCAACCTTATCCGGGTCGTAGCAGACTACCGCCTTGCCGGCTTTGTAATCCACGGAGACGACTTTGATAACCCCTTTGTCGGACATCAGGGCTTCCTTAACCGATGACTCGCAGCCGCCGCAAGTCATCCCGGCAACGGACAGAGTCAAAGTAGCGCACTTGCCGGTGTAATCACAGTGAGCATCGGCGCTCGCCGTGGTCGCCTCGGTCGTCTTGGAAGCGCCGCACCCGGAGCCTACCATCTGGGCTTTGGCTTCAGAAGTCTTATATGCGCCGCACCCGGAACCGGAATTGACCATCTTTGCGTCCGTCTTCGCCTCCGTAGCCTTCATACTGCCGCATCCGGACTCGGAGCCGGCATTAACCATCTTCACTTCGCCCGAAGCCTTGGTGGCATCAGCCGATTTCGCTTTGTCTCCGCCACAGGCAGAGCTGAACTGAGGGGCAAGGGCCAGGGCAAGGCCCAAAACCAGCGCCAGGGTGACAAACATTAACTTCTTCACGGGTCTTTCCTCCATAGGTGAGTAATTGGTTTTGGTTCTTAATTATACTTTTTTTGTCTCATTTTGTCAAGTCAAAGTTCTGTGAACTTGGACTATTTTAATCTCCGATTTATTCCTTTAACAAATCGGTAACCCCTTAGGTTCCAATTAATTTTCGACTTTCCGATAACTTATGTTTAGGGAAAAAAATCATTGCCGACCACTGCGATTTTTGAGAACGCCCCTCCTATATCTATCAACCACGGTTGCAGATACAATCCGATGCGTGGCGTAATTAGACCACTTTCGGCAAGATTCGCAGATGGGACTAATTAATATGCGCGCCCTCGACCGGCTCCATCCTGTCCAACCAGGGGGTTATTGACAGGTATTCAGAGATTTTCTCGGCTATTACCTTATGCCCCGTGGCGTTAAAATGAATCGGGTCATTTGGGGCGTTGTCAAATAAGTCATTGAAGTCATCGAAGATACCGGCAATATCAATCAGTTCCGCTCGGCTATTCCTCGCCACCAGACGGGTCTGAGAATTATATAGTTCATGATAATAATGCATCTGCGAGCGGCTTCCGGGCGGATAATATTTTGTCAGCGACGGCGCCGGTGAGGTCAGCAATATCGGTCGACTTCCCTCCGACCTGATGAAATTGACCAGGGCGTATAGATTGCTGTAGAAATCTTCCAGGGATACACGATAAACCGGATTCTGCCTGTCGAGTTTGTCCTCCAGTGATGGTTCCGTTACCGATAATATTATTTTTCTAAGCAGTCGGTATATTTTCAGTCGGGAAAAGAGATTCTGGCTCTTAATTATCCATTTGGGAGGAGATTTCTGCTGATTATCGGGAATATTTCCTCCCGCAGCCCACTGGTCATTCCAGGCAAACATTATGAAGACTATTTCCGGTTTCAGGGACGCCATATCCGAAACATAAAATCGTCGCCCCTGAAAACTGCTGAAACCGGGAATACCGGCATTTATCGTCTCAAAGATTCTCTCGGCCTGCCGCTCATTCAGAAGCCTTTCTGTCAATTTGACAAAAGTCTGCTCCTCGCTCACGCCCCAGCCAAATGTGCAGGAGTTGCCGAGAAAGACCAGCCGTTTCTTATCCGACCTGGGAGGTATCTCGTCGCCTCGAAGCCCTGACGAATTGATTCGATATGATTTCCCCTCAAAGAAGCGGGAATTTATCTCTTGCGATGGGCGAAAGCGCCAGAAGATATCGGGGTCTCGCATGAAGACTTCGGGGTAGTCAAGAGAGCGGTTGACTAAAAAGAAGCGGTTGGCGAAAAACGTATCGAGACTGACAACAGCGAAGATAATCTCAATGGCAAGAACAAAAAGCGGAATGGAAAGCAGAAAAATGAGCGGACGGAGATACCGGCGACGGGCTTTGCCTTCTGTTGTCGGCGAGTCTGTTAGACGGGCATGGTCGGTCATCTGTCAGAAGAGAGAATATATAAAAGGCGCCAGGGCGGAGGACTCGGTGAAAATTATCAGGAAAGAGAGAAACAGCAGAAACAGAAATATCGGTCCTAACCACCATTTCTTGGAGGTTTTCAGAAAGTACCAGAATTCGCCGAATATCACCAATCGTTCTTTCAGCGCCATACCACAATATAATATATACCTGGCGGGCTTTTGCCAATCGAAATCAGTCAGTTCCGGCCCTGAGTCGGTACCGCGCCAGCCGCTCGGGGTCAATTTCCGCCTTATCCAGAATCATATTCTCCAGCGCCAGGATATCGATTCCGGAAGATGCGAAAGTTGTTACGGCATCTTCGGGAGTCCGCGCGATTGGATAGCCTCGAAGATTTAATGAGGTGTTCAACAGCACCGGGATGCCACTTTTTTTCTCGAATTCTGAGAGAATGGAATAGAGACGTCGATTCTGCCCGGCATTGACCGTCTGCAAGCGGGCCGTATTATCAACGTGCACCACCGCCGGAATTATTGCCGCCTTCTCCCTGCGGACATTGAAATTGAAAAGCATGTAAGGAGAAGGGCGGTCGCAGTCAAAGAAATCGGCCGCTTTCTCCTCCATTACAACCGGCGCGAAAGGGCGAAACGGCTCCCGGAATTTGACCGCCTGATTGATTTTCTGCTTCATTTTCAGGTCCGTCGGTGACGCCAGTATGGAGCGAAACCCGAGCGCCCGCGGACCGAATTCCATATAACCGGTAAAAAGCCCAATAATCTTCTGCTCGAAAAGCGCTTCTGCCAGCCATTCCGCCAGGCTCGGGTCGTCAATCTGACGGAAAGGTAAGCCGGTTGATTGAAGATACTGAATAATCACTTCATTATTATAGGCAGGTCCCAGCTCCAGGTAGGAGGCGGGGGATTTTTTTGCCGCTTTGCTCAGCGCATAATAGAGATAAAGGGCGGCGCCGGCGGCGCCGCCGCTGTCGGACGAAGCCGGCTGGATATGTATATCATCAAATATGCCACTCCTTAGAAGTTTCCCGGCGGCCGCACAATTCAAAGAGACTCCACCGGAGAGACAAAGATATTTCTCGGCGGTCAATCTTCTGGCGTGTTGAGCCATCTTGATAATTATTTCTTCGGCAATTGCTTGAATCGAGGCCGCAATATTCTTGTCGCTGGCAGTTAACTCCGTTTCCGGAAGTCTTCGAGGGCGCCCCAGAAGTTTTTCCAGTCTCTTCCCGGTCATAGTTAAACCGCGATGAAACTCGAAATATTTCATATTCAGGAAAATAGAGCCGTCGTCGTTAATCTTCACCAGCTCCTGTCGGAACAGGTCGGCATATGCAGGCTCGCCGTACGGCGCCAGCCCCATTACTTTATATTCTGCCGAGTTTACTCTAAATCCGAGGAAGTACGTAATGGCAGAATATAAAAGCCCGAGGGAATGGGGGTAGTGCATAACTTGAGAGATATTGACCTTATTATCTATTCCTCTTCCCAGCGCCGCTGTTGCCCACTCGCCGACGCCGTCAATAGTCAGCAAAGCGGCGCTTTTGAAGGGAGATGAAAAAAAGGCTCCCGCCGCATGCGCCTGATGATGTTCTGTAAAATAGATCGCTCCCTTAAAGCCGGTTTCCTTTCTTATTAGATTTGGAATCCAGAGCCTCTCCTTGAGCCAAAGGGGAACCGCCTTCCGGAAAGCTGTATAGGAAAAAGGAGCCGTCTGCATATAACTGCTTAAAATCCGGTCAAACTTGCTCCACGGTTTCTCATAGAAGACAACGGCGTCGATTTCCAACATCCCTTTGTTCAGACTCTCCAGACAAAAACTTATGGAGTTTTTGGGGAAGGAAGGGTCATGCTTTATGCCGGTGAACCGTTCTTCCATTGCCGCCGCAATGAGAACGCCGTCCGATACCAGCGCCGCGGCGGAATCATGATAGAAACAGGAGATTCCCAGAATATTCATTTTAACTCTGCCGTTTCAGATCGGCGGGGTCAGATTTTTCGATACGAATTTCCTGCCAATTAGTATCGCTCCTGTATCTGAGACGCAGCGGGTCAGCGCCAAACAGACGGAGTACTGAGGAATAGGGGGTAAGTATCAAGAAATAAAAAATAAAGAGGATAATTTCAGCCTGCACTTTTCCCAGAAATCTGCCGAACTTCTTTACTCCCTCGAGCAATGATATTACCGGACGTCTCATACTTGGAAATTACTCATAATGAAGCGCTTCAACAAGCGCTATTAGATATCTGGCGACTGCCAAAATCTGAATTCTCCTTGAAATTCTGTGGCAAACAGGCATTATTGAAGTTCGTTATCATAAGCACAGCTTTTCCAAGGAGTTTTATATGCTTTCTCGATTCTTCAGAATTTTGATTGCGGTTGCTCTGATTATTGCTTCTTTGCCTGAAGCGCAGGCTCTCCCTTCGTATGAAGGGAGGGTTTTCGGCATCATGCCCTTAAGCAACGAAATATCTTTCTATCGTAATCTGGATGATTCCGGTATAGACCGGGGTATGACCCTTCAGGTTATCGCAATCAATTCATTTAAGATATTCACTGAATTCAATTTCGAATTCACTGCCGATTTTAATTGGGATATGTCTCATCTGGAGCATGACCATTATATGGAGTTATCCCTCGTTAAAGCGATAGGCGGGGGCGTTTCTATCAACTATCAGAGGGTCATATCCAAGTTTGAAGATAAGCCTATAAACCAGTTTGGATTACGGCTTTCCTTCTGATGGCGTCTACTTTCTGGGTGATTTTATACTTGACAAATCGCACGGCTTTTATATATTCGGCGCGACCTTAGACATAATCCCTCCCACCTCTTGGCTTCTTCGAAGCCAAGAGGTTTTTTATTGCGACCAGCCTGTAACGGGGCATTATTTTTCGCCGAAATGACTGTTATAGTAGTATATTATGTAACCGGATAAATTATGCTTCGATATTACTTCCACATTGCTGTAATCGTATTGACGGCATTGATTTCCGCAGTTGCCCAGGAGCGCGAGGGATTAATTGTGCCCCCCAGCCTGCCGGTTCGCCCGCCGACCGCTGCGCAGAATCACCCCTCCACCATCTCCGTGGCGCGACTTCATTACGGCGGTGGAGGAGACTGGTACTGGGGAAGTTCCGCCATTCCGAATCTGTTGAAGTTTGTCAAGGAGAACAGCCGCTACCCTGTTGACCCGGAAGAAAAGGTTATTCAGATTATGGATAACGCCCTTTTCCGATACCCCTTCCTCTTTGCCACCGGTCATGGCGTAATCAAATTCAGCCAGGAGGAGAAAGAGCGGCTCCGCACCTATCTTTCAGGCGGCGGATTCTTATTCATAAACGACTCCTATGGAATGGACAAGACTGTTCGCAAGGAGCTTGCCGCCCTTTTCCCGGAGCGGGAACTGGTGGAACTCCCTTTCGACCATCCTGTATATCATGCCTATTTTGATTTTCCGGCCGGTCCACCCAAAATCCATGAACATGACAATAAACCATCGCAGGGATTTGGAATTATCATTAATGGCCGGGTAGTCGTCTATTATTTGTATGAATCTGATATTGGTGATGGGTGGGAAGATCCCCAGGTTCATAACGACCCTCCGGAAAAACGGGAGGCGGCTTTGAGAATGGGTATGAATATTCTCGTATATGCTTTGACACATTGAATATCGAACAACGAGGTGAATGATGCAGAATCAGGAAAAAATCGCCGGGCTTAAGAAGAGAATCGGTAAGACTCTATTCAGGGAAAGAGCTCTTCTCTTCGCCGCCGGTATTGCCGGAACTATCACCGGCCTGGTTCTGGTATCGATAATCCTATCTCTGATTGCCGGAATACTGATTCTGCCGGTCTGGCTGAAAGTGACTCTTCTGGGTATGTCGGCAACGGGACTGATTTATCTTTTCTGGAGATTTTCATTTTCTCGTCTCTTCAGCGGCAATCTGGAAACAACGGCCATCAAGCTGGAGAAGAAATTCCCTGAGCTCAAAGGACGGTTGATAGCGGCGCTGGAGTTTGCCGGTCTGGGAGACCCTCGTCCGGAGTATTCTAATGACCTGATGGAAGCGACCCTGGCGCAGGCCTGCGTCCGGTCGTCGGCGTTGAATTTCTACGAAGTGGTATCGGCCTATCCCCTCTGGAGAAATCTGCGCGCCACCGGCATTGCCCTTGCCGGCTTGACCGTGATGATGCTTCTCTTTCCGGGGCTGTTCAGTTATT
The DNA here is from genome assembly GCA_040753495.1 of Candidatus Zixiibacteriota bacterium. Taxonomy (NCBI): domain Bacteria; kingdom Pseudomonadati; phylum Candidatus Zixiibacteriota; species Candidatus Zixiibacteriota bacterium. The sequence goes on along the minus strand of JBFMEF010000064.1, from coordinate 55,372 downwards.
CCTATCAGGTCTATTCGCGTCCCACCGAAACGGTTATGCCGCCACTCGGTTACACTCTTGTGCCGTACCCGGGCGACTTTACTGCCATCAAGTATCGCGACCTCGAATTGGGGGCGATACTTCTGGGAGACAACTTTCCGGACAAAGCCGATATCTATTACCGTTTCACCGAAGGGAACTGGCAGAAAAGCACGATAGAACTGGAATCGTTAAAGAGAAATCTCTCCTCCCGCGGCGATTCCCTTACCATTCTGACGACCGTAAAACAGGCGCGCCGTCCCCTTGAATACTATGTCCATGCCGGCAAGATTACCACTCCCATATCCCGCGTTGAGGTGGTGGACCGTCCCCGTATAACCGGCATCAAAGTCTCCCTCTTCTATCCTCAGTACACCGGTCTGCCGCCGGTTACGATAGACGAGAATGACGGCAATATTTCGGCGGTAGTGGGCACCCGGGCGAATATCAAGATTGAAACCAACCTGCCGGTCGCTTTGGCGGAGATGATTTTTGATGATTCTTCTCGCGCACCCTTCGCCCTCAACGGTCTTGCCGCCGAGCAATCGCTGAGACTGGAGAACGACCGGCGCTATATTATTCATCTGGTGGACAAACAGGGAGAGACCAATCCCGACCCGATAGAATACAAGATTACCGCCATTCCCGACGAGTATCCGATTATCGAAGTTATCCGCCCCGGAGTCGATATAAATCTGAGCGAAGATATGATTGTCCCGCTTCAGGTCAGGATTTCCGATGATTACGGCTTCTCTTCGCTGTTGCTCAAATACACCGTCTTTTCGGAGAGGGGACAGGGAACAGAGAACGTAGCGGTGCTTCACTTCTCCGACCGGATTAAGAACCAGGGGGAGATCAATTTCAGCTGGGATTTGGAGCCTCTCAATCTAATGCCCTCCGATTTTGTGCAATATTACTTTGAGCTTGCGGACAACGACCGCATCAGCGGTCCCAAAGTTACCGTTTCCCGGAAATATATCGCGCGACTTCCATCTCTCGATGAAATCATCTCGCAAACCGAGCAGGACCAGGGAGCCAATATAGACCGCGCCGAGCAGTTCTTGAAAGAGCAGAAGGAATTGGCGGAGAGGATGAAGAATGTCGCCCGCAAAATAGACCAGGAACGGAAAGGGAACGACCAGAAGCTTTCCTGGCAGCATCAGAAGGAACTGGAAGAGATAACGGCGCAGGAAGAAAAGATGGCTGAGGAACTGAAAGAAGCGGCCAAGCAGATGGAAGAGATGATAAAGAAGATGGAAGAGAATCGTCTTGCCAGCCGGGAACTTCTGGAGAAATTGAGTGAAATTCAGAAACTGTTTGAAGAGGTCGCCACGCCGGAGATGAAGGAAGCGCGGGAAAAATTGATGGAAGCGCTCAAGCAGATGGACAAGAAGGCTCTGGAGCAGGCGATGAAAGATTTCCAGGTTTCGCAGGAGGAGATGATGCGGCGTCTGGACCGCACCATTGCTCTACTCAAGAAAATGAAAATTGAGCAGAAGATAAACGCTCTGACCGAGCTGGCGCGTGAAATTGCCCAGAACCAGGAAGAGGTCAACAAGACTTCGGAGGAATCGTCCCCCGAAAACCTGCCGTCCCTTGCCCCCAAAGAAGAAAAGATCAAGGAACGGTTTGACAACCTGAAAGAGCAGACCCAGGAATTCCGTCAGATGCTCAAGGAGATTCCTTACAATAAAGCTGATGAAGCCGACCGCTTCTGCAAAGCGGTGGAGCAGAATGACGCCGATAGCAATATGAAAGAAATGTCCCGGGAACTCTCCGAAAAAGACAAAGAGCAGTCGCTGGAACAGGGCCAGAAAGCGCTCTCGAAACTGCTCCGTCTGCTCAATGAACTTCAGCAGGGACAAGCCAGTATGTGCAAAGGGGGAGATGATGAGATGGCTCTCAAAATGAGGCAGACCATCGATGATATCAACTATGTCTCCGGCAATCAGGAGGAGTTGATTAACAAAGTTTCCGATATACGGGGGGAATCGGAAGTTCTTCGCGACCTGGCGGCGCAGCAGCAGATATTGCGGGAATCGGCCGGGGGACTGGTGCGGCGCATTGAAGAGATGAGTAAGGAATCCCCCTTTATGGCGGCGGAACTGAATAACCTGATTCGCAATGCCGTCGGCAATATGGAATATTCTATCGATAAGTTCAGCGACCGGCGGGGGTATGAAGGGAAGAATTTTCAGCAGGAGGCGCTTTACAACCTCAACCGGGCGGCGGTGCGAATGTTAGATGCCCTGGAGGCGCAGAGTAACTGCAATAAGGGTGGCTCCTGCAGCAAACCGACTCAGAAATTGACCGCTCTCAGCGAGCAGCAGCGTCAGCTGAATCAGCAGACCCAGTCCATGTGCCAGAATCCGAGTGAACTGGCGCAGGGGGAAGCGATGCGCCGGCTTGCCGCCGAGCAAGAGGGAATTAGAAAGTCCCTCTCTCAACTGGAAAAGGAATTCGGCGCCAGCAAGGAAGTGCTGGGACGGCTGGATGCCATTGCCGACGATATGAAGAAAGTGGTCGATGAGCTCTCCAGCGGACAGGTCGGCGAGGAGACGCTGGAGCGTCAGTTGAAAGTCTATTCCCGCATGCTGGACGCCACCCGGACACTTCAGAGGAAAGACTTTACGGAGCAGCGCAAAGCCGAGGTCGGACAGGATATTTTCCGTAATTCTCCGGCGGCCCTCTCCGGAAATCAGTTGAAAGGCGGACTTGATGTCGAAGATAAACTGCGCAAGTTCCTTAATGAAAGTTACCCCGGAGAATATGAGCAGCATATCAAAGCCTACTTCAAAGCCCTGATGGATGCCGCCCAGAACGGCTCTCCGGTAAATCAGAATATCGCTGAATAATGTTATGATTTTCCGGGCTCTAACTCTGGTACTTCTTGCCGCCGGGGCATTAACGGCGCAGTCGCTTCAGCCGACCATCCTCGAGCCGGCTCCTCCCATTCCGGGCCAGAATCAGGTTCAACCGGATGACCGCACCGGCGGACGATTGACAATCGCCCGGCAGTTGATGGCGCAAGGGGCGTATATCAGCGCCGTCGGTATGCTGGAATCGCTCTACCTTGAATTCCCTCACGACCGGTTGGTCACCGACCTGCTTCTGACCTGCTATATTGAACTCAAAGCCTATGAAAAAGCCGAACTGTTCCTTCAACGTCAACTGGAACAGATGCCGGACGACTACCGCTCGCATTATCTTCTTTTGGAAATCTATCTGAAAATCGGGAATGATTCGCTGTTGAATCTTCAAGCCGACCGGATTGTCGAGAAATTTTCTTCCAATCGAGACATTTTTAATTCCATCATACGAATGCTGATTAATTACGGGCGCAATGAAAAAGCGAGAGAATTGATTGAAAATGCGCGTCGTCAGTTTGGCAACGATAAGCTCTTTGCGATAGAGATGGCAAGCCTTCTGGAAACGCGAGGAGAGTACTTTGACGCCGTCAAAGAGTATTTTCGCGGCGCGCAGGGCGATTCTCTACTGAGACCGGAGATTGAACGACGGGTGGCGATGTTGATTCGTTTCCAAGGGGCGCCGGCGGAAGTTATCCGGGCGCTGAAAGCGATACTCGACAGCGTCCCCGATGACCGTTTTTCTCTTAAGATGCTGGAGGAAGCCTATGTGAAAAGCGGGCAGTTTGCCGACGCCTTCAATATCAGCATTCGTCTCGATTCTCTAAGCGGCGGCACCGGGCAGGAACTGTTTCTTTATCTTCGCCAGTGCCGGGAGCGGAAACTCCACGAGCAGACCGTGAAAATGGCGGAGTATATGGAGAAACGATTCCCTCCATCCGCTTTGGTCCATCGCGGAGCGCCCGAAGGCGGTTTTTCAGAGTACAAATTCTACTATGCCGAAGCCCTTGCTGAACTGGGACGTTTTCCGGAAGCGCTGGAGCAGTATCAATTCATAATCGCGAATTACCCGCAGCCGCGCGACCGCGCCGAAGCCCTTCTGAAGACTGCTAACATATATCGCTATAACCTCCTCGATTACACTAAAGCCCGTCAACTCTATGACTCCCTGCTTGCCCAATATCAGATTTTTCCTTATCTGGCAACGGGGCAGATGGAATTAGCCAAACTGGCCGTAGTTGAAGGAACGCTCGATTCGGCTGCGCTTTTGTTCCATAGTCTGGAAAATTATAATCTGAATATCGAGAACCGTGAATATATCGATTACTCCCTGGCGATGATACAATTCTATAATAAAGAATATGAAAACGCCGATATCGCTTTCCGGAAACTGATGGCAGATTATCCGCGCGGTTTTTATTTCAACGATGCTATTATCAATACCCTGGTAATAAGTGAAGCGGTGATGGCCAGCCCCGAACTGCTCGACCTTTATTCGCAAGCCCAGTATTTTGACGCCCGCCTGATGCCGGACTCGGTCGAAGCCAGGTACAAGGCGATTCTGGCGGCGGGAAACTCCTCCATGCTCGGCTTAACCGCATACCGTCTGGCTTCCTTTTATATCGCCAGGGAACGCTCCGAGGAAGCGCTGGGGGTAATTGGGGAAATCGAAAAATTCTACGCTGATAATTATTTCTATCCCTACTGCCTTAAACTCAAAGGGGATATCTTATTCGCTCAGTCCGAGCGACGCGGCGAGGCGGCCGAACTCTATCGCCTGATACTGGAAAAATATAGTTCCTATCCGTTCACTGGAGAGGTGCGGGAGAAATTGCAGATTCTGGAAGGTTATCGCGTCCCGGGATAATTCCTCTCAGTATTCGGAGGGAATCTTGGCGCTCTCGTTCTTCAGAGAACGCAATTCCAATTCCAGTCCTTCAATCCGCTGCTCATACTTTTCCACCTTTCTGGCTTTCATCTTGGTCGTGGTGCGAACCAGGAGCGCCAGGGATATCAGCATGAAACAGACTGAGTTAATCTGACGGAATATTTCGCCGTAGTTGAAAAGCGAATCGAGGAAAGCGGCTATTCCCAGAAGAAACAGTATGGTGCACCAAATAAACATGAAACCTCCAGCATGCCTCGTGTATAATCGATTAGATTTTTGTTGTTAATTGTCCTATTCTGCTTATATTTGTGCCAAATTTGCCGGGATTTGCCATGATTAAATCCTTGTATGATTATCGGATGCGTGGCAACTAATCTTTAGGAGGAATCTTGGACCTATTAATGCCTTTTGCCAAAGATAAATTCGACAGAATTAACGCCGTCCTTGCCGCCTTTGTTCTCCTCTTCACTTTCATCATCTATCGTATGACCGTAGCCCCCACCCTTTCGTTCTGGGATTGCGGCGAATTCATCGCCAGCGCCTATATTCTCGGCATTCCCCATCCCCCCGGGTCGCCGCTCTTTGTTGTCCTGGGACGATTTTTCTCGGCTCTGCCGATTGCCTCCGATATCTGTTTCCGCGTCAATATGCTTTCTGTCATCTCCTCGGCGGTTACCGCCATGTTTGCTTATCTTTCGGTTGTCCGTGTTATCCGGTATTGGTACAGCGATGAAGAATTCATCGGCTGGAAAAAAGTCATCGCCTATATCGGCGGCTTGGTGGGAGCATTCTTTCTGGCTTTCTCCGCTACTCACTGGTCCAATTCGGTCGAAGCGGAAGTGTACGGCTTATCGATGATGTTGACACTGATGATTTTCTGGTTGATGCTGGTGTTCTTCGAAAGCCGGGGAACCCCCCGGGCCGAGCGTATCATTGTCCTGGTCTGTTATCTGGCAATGCTGGGAGTGGCAGTTCATTTAACCACGTTCTTAATTCTTCCGGTAGCGGCGATATTTTTCATATTGCGCAAGGACGCTCCCCCGCGAGCCTGGACCGCCATCTGCGCCTTCTTCGTCGCCGAGTTGCTGGCTATCATTATGCTCTCCAACCGCAGCGGCGGTTATCAGGCGTTTCTCTTCCTTTCCGTGCTGATTCTGCTGGGCACAGCCTTCTTTGTTTATAAGCATATCAACTGGCCGGTTCTAATCGGAATTGGCGCTTTTTCCATGATAATGGTTGGCTTTTACTGGTTCCTTGCCGGCATTATCGGCGGGGCGCTGGTGATTTTGCTTCTGGCTTTTCTGGCGCGCGAGTCCGACTGGAAAACCGCTCTTATCGTCTTACTTATGGCCGTAATTGGCTTCTCTTTTCATCTCTTCATTCCTATCCGCTCGGCGCAGAACCCCCGGATAAACGAAAATAACCCCTCACGCGATTTTACCACCTTCGTCAATTATCTGGAGCGGAAGCAGTACGGCCAGACGTCGATGGTGGAGAGGATGTTTCAGCGCCGCGGCACCTGGGAGAACCAGCTCGGTCATCACGCCAATATGGGATTCTGGAGTTATTTCGAGGAGCAATATGCCAGTCCCAAGATATTTTTGATACTCTTTCTGCTGGGCTTGTATGGCGTGGGGCTTACCGCTCGACGGAAACTCGAGATAGGTCTGCCTTTTCTGACCTTGCTTCTCCTTGCTTCGGTCGGGCTGGTCTTATATATGAATTTTGCCGATGGCACCAAATATAACGAAGTTACCGGCGATGCCTATCTGGAAGTCCGTAACCGAGACTACTTTTTCACCCCGGCTTTCATCTTCTTTGGGATGGCTCTCGGCCTGGGAGTTGCCGCGGTTATGGAGTTTATTCGCAAGAAAACCGAAGAGAAATTCGCCTCCCTGCAGAAACCGGCAATGATAACGGCGTCGCTGCTGGTCTTCCTTCCGTCGCTGGCGCTTTCCGACAACTATTTCACCAATGACCGCTCCCGGAACTATTACCCTTACATTTACGCTTACAATATCCTTCAGAGCTGCAAACCGGATGCCATCCTTTTCACCTCCGGCGACAATGATACCTTCCCCCTCTGGTGTTTACAGGAAGTTTATGAAGTCCGCAAAGACGTCCGGGTTGTTAATCTCTCCCTTTTTAATACTGACTGGTATGTCTGGCAGATGAAAAGCCAGTACGGAGTCCCGATCTCTTTGACCGAAGACCAGATTATCTGGCATCCTTTCACTTTTGAAGGTCGGGAACTTCAGAGGCCGAAAGAGTCCTTTTTCGACCGTCCTCGTAAACGGCGGACCTATCTGGTGCCGACCCCTTTCGAAGGACGCATTGTCAAGCTGCAGGATATGATGGTGGACGAAGTAGTTATGACTAACAGCTGGAAATATCCTGTCTGTTTCACCTCGGAGCCATACGCCGAATCGCCGCTGCGGCTTCGCGACCTGGCGGTCGCCACCGGCGTCATTTATGAACTTGCCCCTGCCCCGCCGGAAAAGAAGATTAACTCCGAAAAAGGGTACGAACTCTTCACCCAGGTTTACCGCTATGACGGCCTGAATGACCCCACCATTTATCGGGATGAAAATGAATCGGGCGTCATGCTCTCTATCGGATTTAATGCCCTGCGCCTGGCCGATGATTTCCGTCGCACCGGGCAGAACGCCCGAGCCAATGAAATTCTTCATTTCATCATAGACAAGTATCCGGAGTTCTTCCAGGCATATATGTCGCTTTCCGATTTCTATCGCAAGGACGGCGATACGGCAAAGGCTGATTCGGTCATGGCAAGTATGGAAAGCACTCTGGCCGTACTCTATCGCCACAACCCCTCCAGTCTCTTCTATATGCAGGACTTGGGGCTGGCAAAATATTACCGGGGGGATACTGACGGCGGTCTGGCGCTACTCTGGCAGTCCTTTAATGCCAATCCCAACAGTTCCCATGCCTATCGAAAACTGATGCAGGTGCTGTTCGAGACCCGGCGCACCAGTGATATTCTGCGCGCCACCCAGATGCATGCCGAGTACAAAATGAACCGCGGCGACCCCCTGGTGCAGCAGATTCTGGGACAGTCGGAGTTGCTCCGACAACAACCGTAACCCTCTCGGTCATAGATTTACTCCCCCGCGGGTGGACATATGTAATTCGCGGGGGATTTTCTTTTGGTTCGCGGGGCAGCCTGATAAATAATCTTCAATTGGAGGACTTCAATATCATATAACGCTCACTGGGTGTTAGCCGCAATCCGATTGACAAGCCGGTCTCAAAACGATTTATTCCCGCTCACTATGACCTATTTCATATTCGGTCTGCTCTGTCTGATATGGGGTTCGACCTGGCTGGCTATCAAAATCGGCTTGCAGGATTCGCCGCCGCTCTGGTCGGCCGGATTTCGTTTTGTAATTGCCGCCCTCATTATCCTTGTCATAAATCGCATCCGCAATGTCACCTATCCTACTGACCGAAAGCATCTCTGGAAAATCGCCTTCCCCGGAATCTTCATGTACGGTTTGAGTTACTCGCTGGTGTATGCGGCCGAAGTTCATATTTCGTCGTCGCTGACCGCGGTCATCTTCGCCAGTTTTCCTTTTCTCATTGCCCTCTTTTCCATCTTCATGCTTCAGGAAGAAAAATTGACATCCCGCGGCTGGCTCGGTCTGACAGTGGGATTTCTGGGAATTCTGGTTGTTTTCTACGATTCCCTGGTGACTTCGCGCTTTGTATTCTTTGGTACCGCTCTTGCCGCCTTTGGCGCCATCGCTTCAGCTTACGGCACCGTTTATATCCGCTCGCGCCTGCAGGAGGAAGATATCTTTGTGATGTCGGCAGTTCAGATGTCGCTGGGGGCGGTCATCATTATTTCTCTGGCGGCAATATTGGAGCCTATTGCGGAGTTTAAGGTAACGGGTAAATCGATTGGCGCTCTTATCTATCTGGCAATCTTTGGCACCGTTATCGCTTTCCTCGGTTATTACTATCTTCTCAAAAAGATTCCGGCTATCAAAGTCTCGCAGATTACTTATATCACTCCCGTAATTGCGGTTATACTGGGCTATCTGATTCTGTCCGAAAGGTTCACGCTCAGCGCGGCTCTGGGCGCGATACTGGTTCTATTCGGCGTCATGCTGGTAGTCAGGAGATAACGTCTTATGTTAGACCGGCTCTCCCGTTACAATCCGCTGCTACTCTGTCTGCTGGTCGCCCTTATACTACGTCTTCCGGCTGTCATATTCTCCCGAGGATATATGGCGTCCGATGACCATTTTGAAACGGTGCAGATTGCCTATGACGGGATTCAGAGGGGTTTGCTTAATGAAGACGGAACCCTTCGCTGGGAACGGGTGGCGCCCGATAATATAGGCCGCTCCCCCCTCTATGTGCTGTTTCTTTTTATTCTGATGAAACTGCAGTACTGGATTGGTATTACCAGGCTTGATACCATGATGTATTTCATCCGGATGATTCATGCTCTTCTGTCGCTATTGACAGTTTATTTCGGAGTCAAGTATATCGCAGATTCTACCAATAACCGGAAGGTCGCCCTTGCCGGTGGACTGATTCTGGCGGGACATTTTCTCATGCCCTACCTGGCTGTGCGCAATCTAATAGAGCAGGTCTCCGCCGACCTTTTGGTTCCGGCAGTTTATCTGGCATACAAAGGCTTTCATTCCAGGAACGCTCGGGTCCTATTACTGGCCGGAATTCTGGGCGGGCTTTCCTGGATGATTCGCTTCAATACCGGTCTGGCGGTGCTGCCGATTCCATTCGCTCTCTGGTATCTGGCGCGGAACATCCGTCCCGCGCTATATTTCGCCGCAGGAGGGGTACTGGTAGTCCTTTTCAGCGGCAGTCTGGATATTCAACTTCTGGGAAGTTTCGGGCGCTCCTCGGTCAACATCATGGAACGATTTCTCTTTCCGTCCGGTCCCCCGCCTCTGCCGCAGCCGTTCTGGATTTTTGCGGTCCTGATTCTGGGGATTCTTATTCCACCGTTCTCCTTCTATTTTGTCGGCTCAATCTTCAAACGCACCATAATCAAGAGGCATATTGTTGCCTTCAGCGCCGCCGCCTGCTTCTTTCTTGTGCACAGTCTCATTACTCACAAAGAAGAGCGCTTCATGGTGCCGATTTTTCCGCTTATTGTCATCCTTGGTACCGTCGGTCTTCATGAGTGGCTTTCTTCCGGACGGCTTTCAGCCCGGCATCGGAAAATCCTCAAAGGTTCCGCTATCGCAGCCCTCGGTCTGAATATCCTGCTTCTGCCCATTTTCACTTTCAATTATGCCCATCGCGGGACCGTCGATTCGATGGTCTATCTCTCGAAACAAAGTGATGTCCTCCGTTACCTGGTGGACCGCACCGAAAGGAAACTTCTTGCCCCTTACAGCTACGCCGGGATCGATACGGAAATGCCGATTCTGCTGGACCGCTGGGAGACGCTCGATACCGCTGCGGAAAGAGACATCTGGTTCGATTCAGTCAATTACCTGGTTGTTTTCAGCGACACCGCCCAGGAAATACATCGTCAGCGGCTTTCAACCTATTTCGGTGATATGACGCCGGTTTATCATGCGCCGCCGTCGCTGGTCGATATGCTCCTGCACTTTCTTAATCCGCGCCACAATCATACCAATGAAGCCTGGGTCTATCGGAGAATTGGAACGTCATCTATAGACAAGTAATTGCTTTTTTCCGGCTCACGTGTATCTTTCATGGGATGCGACAGCCCCGGAACTATAAATGAATCGTTTTTTTGAATTTACATCGAAACAGCTGACTTTTGTTCTTATCCTGAGCGGAATTTTGCTCTTCACTTCCATTTTGAATTTAGTGAGAAGCCTGAGCGTTACCTCACCTGATTCGCTTCGGCTCTCTATTTCGGTCGGCGACGCCGACACCCGCTATGCGCCGCTGTTCCGGGTGGACCTCAATCGTTCCCCGGCTGATTCCCTGGAGCTGCTGCCCGGAATAGGAGCGGTTCTGGCGGAACGAATTGTCGCCTTCCGCGATTCCGCCGGACCATTTACGTCGCCCGAAGAGGTCATGAAAGTTCGCGGCATAGGTTACAAACTGTACGAGCGAATCAAGCCGTATCTGGAGATTCGGCCATGGTGACGCTTCGCGGCAGAGTGCATGGGCTCGATTTGCTCCCCGGCAGTCTCCGATTGGCAACTCTGGCCGCCGAACCGGGGCGAATGCTCATTGAATCTCTTCAAGAGTTGCCGGAAAGAGAACTCTGTCGCGACAGGTTTGATGCCCATGCCGAACTCTATTTTGCCGTCCCGGACGCCCAGGCAGTTGTCAAACTGGTCAAACCGCCGAATGACCCCACCCTGAACGCCGACAAGACAGCCCTTTTCGAGCTACTGACAGCTCTTCCTGAAGAGGCCGACCATTATTTTCTGGAGACCTATGCTTTGAACGGCTGCCCGCAGCGGCTGGCCGTGGCTTATCACCGAAAATTGGTCGAAGAACAGATAGAAAGGCTCGAAATAGCGGTCATTCGCCCCTCCGGATTTCGTCTTCGCTCGCTGGCGCTTGCCGAAGGGTATCGCAAATTTTGCCGCCCCCTCGGCGGCGACCTGGTCTGCCTGCTCCATATCGACCGCCACCAGACCCTTCTTGCTTTTCTGAATCATGGCGTTACGGTGGCGACCGGCTTTCTCGAGTGTTCTTTTCCGGATGCCGACGATTCCGCCGCGATGAAATCGGCTCTGATTGATATCGCGGCGCTGGTCCGATACCGTAATTCGCTTCTTTTCAAGGAGGGTTTCACGGCTCCCTTGTCGCTGGTAATTCTGTGCGGGGAGAGAGCCGATACGACCATCGCCGAGCCTCTCTCGCAGCTGCTTCGTGTCAAAATTGCCTTTCCGGAATTCCGAACGGAACTATTTGCGGACAGCGCCGCAAACCCTTCAGCCTTGTTCCTGGTTGGTCTGGGACTGACGGTAGTTTCCTGATGCGTGTCACTGGAGGCATATATCGGGGTCGAGCCCTGCGCAGCGCACCCGGTCTCGCCGCCCGGCCAACCACCGATAAGGTGCGTCAGTCGATTTTCAATATTCTGATGAATGATATCGAGAGCAAGACTGTCCTTGACCTCTTCGCCGGCTCCGGGGCATTGGGAATCGAAGCCCTCTCGCGCGGCGCCGTCACTGCCGTCTTTGTCGAAATTGCCCACAAACAGAAGCAGAGTATCATTGCCAATCTCAATTCTCTTGCCCTGAGAATGGAGATTCTGGAGATGGATTATCTCAAAGCCTGCCGCTTTCTATCCGACAGCAATCGCCGTTTCGACCTGATTTTCGCCGACCCGCCGTACGACAAGATACTTCCGCAGGCTGTCATTGACGCCGTTCTTGAATATAACTTGCTTGCCCCTGAGGGATTCCTTATTATTGAACATAAATCAGGTATTGATATTACCCATGACCGGATGACGGTGCTTAAAAGCCGCAAGTTCGGCCAGACAGAGGTGACCTTTTATGCCGTCAAGAAAGATTAAGAGAGGGAGAATTGCCATTTATCCCGGCACTTTTGACCCTATCACCAATGGGCATATCTCTCTCATTGAACGGGCGGTTCATCTTTTTGACACTCTTATCGTAGCCGTGGCAAAAAATGCGCGAAAGAACCCATACTTTGACCACCTGGAAAGATTTGAGTTGGTGCAAAAGTCCCTGCGGGGAATGAAAGGAATTGAGGTAATCAAATTTGACGGTCTTCTGGCCGACCTGGCGAAGAAACACCATGCCTGCGCCATTATTCGCGGTCTGCGGGCGGTCTCCGATTTCGAGTATGAATTTCAGATGGCTCTTATGAACCGCAAGCTTGCCCGAAATGTCGAAACCGTTTTCTTGATGCCGTCGCTTTCCTGGGTCTATCTCTCCTCAACCATTGTCAAGGATGTCGCTCGCAACAACGGGGAAATCAATGGTCTGGTGCCGCCTCCGGTGGCGCGAGCGCTTCTGCAAAAAGTGAAAAATTCAAAGCCATAACTCTGTCAAATGGAAAATAAAGATAAACTGCCAACCGAAGAAGAACGTCCCCAGATTCCCCTGGAAGAACTGATAGAAATTCGCCGCCGCAAAGTGGCGGAGTTGCGTCAGGAAGGGCTCAATCCTTATCCCTATCGTTTCGCCAAAACTCATTCTATAGCCCAAGCGCTGGACAATTTTGACACCTTTGCCGCGCAGGAAATTGTTGTGCGGCTGGCCGGGCGTATGATGCTCAAGCGCCGGATGGGCAAAGCCCTGTTTGCCGATATCCGGGACCACTCCGCCCGCATTCAGGTTTATCTGAAAATAAATAATGTCGGCGAAACTCCCTTCGAGAGGTTTGACCGTCTTGACCTCGGCGATATAATCGGCGTGCAGGGCAAACTTTTTACCACCCGCACCGGCGAGAAAACAGTCATGGTCGAGAGTTACGAAATCCTCGCTAAATCGCTCCACCCCCTTCCCGATAAACATGCCGGGCTGGTGGACAAAGAAGTCCGCTACCGCCGCCGGTATGTTGACCTGATCGTGAACCCGGAGGTGCGGGAGACGTTCGTCAAACGAAGCCGCATCATTCGTTCCATCCGCGATTTTCTCAATGACGAAGGCTTTCTTGAGGTGGAGACGCCAATTCTGCAGCCGCTGTACGGCGGGGCCTCGGCCCGACCCTTTGTTACCCATCATAACACCCTTGATATCGACCTCTATTTGCGCATTGCCGATGAATTATATCTCAAGCGGCTGATTGTCGGCGGCTTTGAGAAAGTCTGGGAACTCTGCAAGGATTTCCGTAATGAAGGAATGGACCGTCTGCACAACCCGGAATTTACCATGATTGAATTGTACTGGGCATACGCCGACTACCACGACATCATGGAGCTCTTTCAGCGGTTGCTGCGCAAGACGGTTTTCGACCTGCACGGCAAGTATAAAATCATGTACGAGGGCAAAGAGCTCGACTTCGAGCCTCCGTTTAAAGCTATCTCGATGATAGATGCCGTAAAAGAAGCTACTGGCATAGACCTGTTGCCGCTCGATTTTGAAACGGCAAAAGCCCGGGCGCGCGAATCCGGCATCGATGTCACCGAAATGACCAATTGGGGGAAAGTGGTGGAAGCCTTCTTTGAGCAGAAAGTCGAGCCGACTTTGGTTCAGCCGACCTTCATCATGGATTTCCCTCTGGAGATTTCCCCTCTGGCGAAAACCCATCGCAGCCAGCCGCGTTTGACCGAGCGCTTCGAACTCTTCATTGCCGGCTTGGAAACAGGCAACGCCTTCTCGGAACTGAATGACCCGGAAGAGCAGCGACGGCGGTTTTTGTCGCAGATGGAGCAGCGCAAAGCGGGAGATGAAGAGGCGCATCAGCTCGATGAAGATTTCCTTATGGCGCTTTCGTATGGCATGCCTCCAACCGGCGGACTCGGGTTCGGCATTGACCGCCTGGTCATGATTCTGACCGACAGCCATTCTATCCGCGATGTAATATTCTTCCCGCAGATGCGCCCGGAAACGACCGCCCCCGACGGCGGGGAATGAGTCTCATTCAGGGATGTATTACGAGCGCCTTATAGCCGGACGGTACCTTCGCTCCGGTCGTTTCTTTACTTCTGTTTCTACCTGGATTACCACGTTTGGCGTGACGCTGGGAGTGGCAGTTGTCTGCTTTGTAATGTCGATGCATAACGGCTTTGAAGGGGAGTTGCGCAAGAGACTCCTGGGAACTACATCCCATATTTCAATTTTCCCCAAGGACTCGATGACCATTCGTGATTATCAGGGAGTTGTTGCCGAAGTGGAAAAGATTCCTGACGTAGTGGCGGCGTCACCCTTTATTTACTACAAGGCGGCTGTGTCGTCGGCTTCCGCCGGTGACGGCATCGTGGTGCGCGGTATCGTTCTCGAAGAGGAAATGAAAACCGCCAACATTGCCGACGACATCGTCAAGGGAGCCTACACCTTTGACCTGCCGCTTATCGACACCACCGAAAACGCCTCCGGCATCCTGATGGGACTCTCCTTGGCGGACCGTCTGGGAGTAACCGTCGGCGACCCGGTCGTGCTTTATTCGCTTCGAGGTGAAGACCTTCGTCGTTCCACCCGTCCCCGCATCGCCAAATTCTACCTGACCGGAATCTTCGAAACCGGCATGTACGAGTTTGATTCCGAGATGGCGTATATATCGCTCGCCTCGGCGCAAAAACTCTTTCAGATGGAAGATGAAGTGACCGCCATTCATCTCAAGTTGACCGATATCTATCTGGCGGAAAAGATTGCTCCCGAAATTCAGAGCGCTCTCGGTTACGGCTATGATATTGTCCCCTGGAATATTCTGCACAAGAATCTCTTCGCCTGGATTTCCATGGAGAAAAAGATTCTATTCATCGGATTTATCCTTATCGTTCTCGTCGCCGCCTTTTCAATTATCTCGACGCTGGTGATGCTGGCTATGGAAAAGCGCTCGGAAATCGGCATTCTCAAAACTATCGGATGTACCCCCAATTCCATAAGAAAGATATTTATACTCAATGGAATTGTAATCGGAACCATTGGCATTCTGGGCGGCTGGGGGATGGCGCTTGCCGCCGCCTGGCTGCAGAACCGTTATGCTATCATTTCGCTCCCACCCGACCTTTATTTTATAAGCTACCTTCCAATCGATGTTCACCCGCTGGACCTTTTTATGGCCGGGATGGTGACGCTGGTCATCTGTTTTTTTGCCGCGCTTTACCCGGCCCATCGCGCCGCATCGCAGTCGGTCATTGAGGTTCTGCGCCAATAGCAGGGGCTTATCTAAACTATTTGACGATTCTGGCGAAAATAAGTATATATATAACAAAGGATAACAGGGAGAGTGTCAGAATTGGACTCGGCCGGAAACAACTGTCTTCTGGATGCCCGGGGAATCAGCCGCGAATTTCAGACTTCTGAAGGGCCTCTGGAAGTTTTGCGGGGGATTGATCTTCAAGTCTATCAAGGAGATATGATGGCTGTTGTGGGGGAATCCGGCGTTGGGAAATCGACCCTCCTGCATATTCTGGGCGGCCTCGACCGGCCCGACAGCGGTGAAATTACCCTTATGGGAGAGTCGATTCTGGAGCGGAATGAAGCCGAGTTAGCGCTCTTTCGCAATCGTCATGTCGGTTTTGTTTTCCAGCATCATTATTTACTGGAAGATTTCACTGCTTTGGAAAATGTAATGATGCCGTCCCTTATTGCGGGACATTCGGTTACAGAAGCCTCCCGCCGCGCGGAACAACTTCTGGCGGAGGTCGGTTTATCTGATAGGATGAAGCATCGTCCGCGGCAGCTTTCAGGTGGTGAGCAGCAAAGGGTTGCGGTGGCAAGAGCCCTGGTGAATGAACCGGGATTGGTGATAGCGGATGAGCCATCGGGGAACCTTGACTTGAAAAATGGGGAAAAACTGCATAAACTGCTTAGCCAGCTCAATATTTCGCGCGGAACCACCTTTCTTCTCGCCACGCACAATTTAGATTTAGCGCGAAGCTGCCGAAAAATGGTTATGCTGGAGTACGGTCGAGTTAAAGAAATTGTCGTGAATTAGGGTGTTTGAGCCTATGAATTGCCAGGATTGCAATATAAAGCCGGCGGAAGTCCATATAACTCAGATTGTCAACAATGAAAAAGTGGTTCTGGCACTCTGCAAGGACTGCGCCGCCAAAAGAGGATTCCATTCGCCGTTGGAAAATAAATCGTTCCCGCTGGCGGCTTTCCTTCATCACAAATTTTCCCAGCGAAGTGAGCCGGTCGCCGACTTAAAATGCCCGCGCTGCGGCTTGACCTTTGAAGAGTTCACGCAGCAGGGGCGATTCGGATGCGGCACCTGTTACCAGGCGTTTCGGTCACAACTGGAGCCAATGCTTCGTAAAATACATGGCTCCTCCCTGCATAAGGGGAAACTGCCTGTCTCCGATATCAGCACGGAGCATTCGATAAAGGAGGAAGAGCGGCTCGAGTCGGAATTGAAAAAAGCGATTGAAGGTGAAGATTTCGAGCGCGCCGCCGAATTACGGGATAAATTGCGGACAGTGCGGGAATCAGATTTGACTCACAAGGCGGAATAATGCAGGCGCTTTTTGACGACATGGCAAAGAGATTGAGCGGGTGGCTCTCCGGCAAGGGGGAGGAGAGCATGGTGGTGCTATCCACCCGGGTGAGGCTGGCGCGGAATGTCAGCGATTGCATCTACCCCTCGGCGGCCGACCCCGAATCGCGGGAGAAAATAGTGAACTACTTTAGCTCCGTCTATACCCGTTCGGAAAAACTGAAACGGGGCAGATTGCTCTCGGCCAGTGAACTCGAACCGCTCGACCGGGATTTTCTGGTGGAGCGGCATCTGATGTCCCCCACATTTATGCCCAAGCCGGACCACAACTCCCGCGGGCTTTTTGTCAGCGAGGACGAGCAGGTCTCGGTTATGGTCAACGAGGAAGACCATTTCCGCATTCAGGCTCTGGCGCCGGGCCTCAGCCCCGATATCGCCTGGCAGATGGCCGGGGATATGGATAATGAAATAGGCCGCTTCCTGAAGTATGACTACGATAACGATTTCGGATACCTCACCGCCTGCCCCACCAATGTCGGCACCGGCATGCGCGCCTCCGTCCTGATTCATCTGCCCGGACTGGTTATCACCAAAGATATTGAACGGGTTCTCCCCAAAATAAGTAAAATGGGAGTGGTGGTTCGCGGTTTTTATGGCGAAGGGACCGACGTCTTGGGGAATCTCTTTCAGGTCTCCAACCAGACCACTCTGGGAGTAACGGAAAAGGAGATTCTGGAACAGATTACCTCGGTTACTCGTTCTATAATCGAAGATGAAGCCAAAGCGCGCGAAAGATTGCTCGCCGAGGCGAGTAACCAGATTATAGACAAGATTTGGCGCACCTATGGCATCTTAAAACATGCCCGGGTGCTGACATCGGAAGAGGTGATGAATCTGCTGTCGGCGGTGCGGATGGGAATAGCGATGGGAATTATCAATTTCATTGATATCCCTCTGGTTAATGAGATTTTGCTGTTGTCCCAGCCGGCGCATTTGCAGAAATTTTTCGGGCGGGAAATGAACAGCGATGAACGGGATTTTGTTAGAGCAGAAATGGTTCGTAGCAAACTTAATTAGGACCTTTTAACGTAGATAATATTAATTTAGAATAGGACGGTAAACAAGATGAACGAAATGTTTACGGAATTAGCCCGCAAGGCGATCGAGTATGCGCGCGATGAAGCCGCCCGGCTTCGTCACGACTACATCGGGACCGAGCACCTCCTGTTGGGGCTGATTCGCCTTGGTGAAGGACGGGCGGTTGAGGTTATCAACAACCTGGGACTGGAAATCCAGGACCTCAAGGCTTCCATCGAGGAAGTGGTGCAGCCGGCCGGCGGTACCATGACCATGGGGAATCTTCCCCTGACCGCGCGCGCCAAGAAGACCCTGGAAGTTTCCGGACAGGAAGCGCGGGCGCTCAAATCCAAGGATATTGACACCGAACATATCTTGCTGGCGCTGCTCAAGGACGAAGAAGGTGTTGCCGCCCAGGTTCTTTCGATGTACGAAATCGACTATAAAGAAGTCTATGAAGAGTTGAAGAATATTCAGAGCGGCAAACCGTCGGCGTTCAAGCGCAAACGGAAAAAGTCAAAAACCCCGGCCCTGGACCATTTTGGCCGCGACCTGACCGAACTGGCTCGCCGCGGAAGGCTCGACCCGATTATCGGACGCGAGGATGAAATCGAGCGGGTCAGCCAGATTCTTTCCCGGCGCAAAAAGAACAATCCGGTCCTTATTGGGGAGCCGGGGGTCGGCAAAACTGCTATCGTGGAAGGGCTGGCGCAGCGGATAGTCGAGGGCAAAGTGCCGCAGACTCTGGAAAACAAGAGAGTGGTCACGCTCGATATGGCTTCGCTGGTTGCCGGCACCAAATATCGCGGGCAGTTCGAAGAACGTCTCAAAGCGGTCATGACCGAAATCATAAATTCCAAAGATGTCATTATCTTCATTGATGAACTTCATACCATCGTCGGCGCCGGCGGCGCCGAGGGCTCTCTTGACGCCAGCAATATATTTAAGCCGGCCTTGTCGCGCGGGGAACTTCAGTGTATCGGCGCCACCACCCTCAACGAGTACCGCAAGTATATCGAGAAGGATGGCGCCCTGGAGCGTCGTTTCCAGACCGTCATGGTGGAGCAGCCCTCTAATGATAATACTGTGAAGATTCTCAAGGGTCTCCGCCCCAAATATGAAGAGCACCATAAACTGATTATCTCCGATGATGCCATCGAATCGGCGGTGAAACTTTCCAACCGCTATATCAGCGGAAAATTCCAGCCGGACAAGGCGCTGGATGTCATTGATGAGGCCGGAAGCCGCGCCCATCTGGCGACTTTTGTCAAACCGCAGGAGTTCACCGAAATAGAGGGCGATATTTCTCGTCTTCAGGAAGATAAAGAAAAAGCGGTCAAGAACCAGGCTTTCGAAACGGCGGCGCAGCTTCGCGATGAACTGAAATTCAAACGCGAAAAACTGCAGGAGATGAAAAAGCAGTGGGAAGAGCAGCGGGAAAAAGAGCGGATAACCCTGCGCGAAGATGACATCGCCCAGGTGGTCTCGAAAATGACCGGTATCCCCCTGTTCCGTCTTGAAGAGAAGGAATCCAAACGGCTGCTGCGGATGGAAGAAGAGCTGAAGAAACGTATTATCGGTCAGGAAGAAGCGATATCCACCATCACCCGCGCCATTCGTCGCGCCCGCGCCGGACTGGGCGACCCCCGTCGTCCTATCGGCTCCTTCATCTTCCTCGGACCGACCGGTGTCGGCAAGACCGAACTGGCCCGCGCCCTGGCTGAGTTCCTCTTTGAGGATTCCGAATCGCTGATTCGAATCGATATGTCAGAATATATGGAGAAATTCGCCGTCTCCCGTTTGATTGGCGCCCCTCCCGGATACGTTGGATACGAAGAGGGGGGACAGTTGACCGAAAAGGTCCGCCGTCGTCCCTATTCTGTAGTACTGCTGGATGAAATCGAAAAAGCGCACCCCGATGTTTTCAATATTCTCCTGCAACTAATGGATGACGGCTCCTTGACCGATTCTTTCGGTCGGAGAGTCGATTTCCGCAACACCGTAGTTATAATGACCTCTAATATCGGCACCAGAAGAATCAAAGACGGCAAGACTGTCGGATTCGGCGCCGAGCAGGAAGATGCCTCCTACGACACGATGAAGCGGAAAGTGACCGATGAACTTAAAAAACTGTTCAATCCGGAACTGCTCAACAGGATTGATGAAATCGTCATCTTCCACTCGCTGGAAATCGCTCATATCAAACTGATTGTAGATATTCTGGTGGCGGATGTTGCCAAACGCTTGGCTGACAAGGGAATAAGTTTCACCTTAAGCGAGGATGCGCGGGAGTTTCTGGCGCGCCACGGCTACGAGCCGATGCTTGGTGCGCGGCCTCTCAAACGGGCTATTCAGAAATATCTGGAAGACCCGCTGGCTGAAGAACTCCTCCGCGGGCAGTACGCCGGCGACTGCAATCTGACTATCGGCGCCGATGAGGAGAAACTGATTTTCACCTTCAATGACCGTCCCGCCATGGGTGAAAGACCTGAGCGAGTCGCCAAGTAAAGCTGAGAGTTAAGCAAATGCCCCGTCGGTCAAAACGGCGGGGCTTTTATTTTCTCTTCAAAGCCCTTGATTTTTCCGGAATTATTGATATAATGAACGGCTGAATTACTTAGTTTTGATATGCACGGCACTGAAATTTGATGTTTAGGAGTTAGATATGGCTCATAAGAAAGGTGTAGGTTCCTCCCGCAACGGCCGCGACAGCAACGGGCAGCGGCTGGGAGTGAAAGCATATTCGGGTGAAGCGGTTCCGGCCGGCACCATTATTGTCCGTCAGCGCGGCACAAAAATCCTTCCCGGGTTAAATGTCGGCTGCGGCAAGGATGATACTCTTTTTGCCAAAATTACCGGCGTGGTCAGGTACAGCCGCAAAGGGAAAGATAAGAAGATTGTTTCGATACTGGAATAGTCAGAAATCTTAAGAAAAATGAAAGTCCGCATCCCTCGATGCGGATTTTTTATTTCAGGAAAAGCAGGAAGATACCGCCCACAGTCACTACCGCCCCGATAAACGCCCGCGCCGAGACTTTTTCCTTATAGACTAATATTACCAGCGGTATCACCAGAACCGGAACAGTTGCCATAATGGCGGCGGCGATTCCGGTTTCGGTATGCTTGATTGAGACCAGCGACATCCAGACCCCCAGGAAAGGTCCGCAGACTGACCCGCCCAAAGCAAGAAGAATCGCCCGACGATTCTTTATTACAGTTGCCAGTTCCCTGGAGTCTCGGCGCAAAAGTCCAAAGAGCCAGACCGCAACTGCGGCGGAGAGCATCCGAATGAATGTCGCGGGCAGAGGAGTTACCCCTTCGGACATGCCGGCTTTCGCCAGCACCAATCCAATCGCTTGCCCGGAGGCTCCCCCCAGCGCCATTAATAATCCGAGCCCTTTCTTTCGAGCGTCGTCCTTAGTCGGCGCGCCGACTTCCACGCGCCGCTCCAGGGATACCCACGCCACCCCGGTCAGGGTCAAGCCGATACCGGTCAATCCCCAAATACCGATGGTCTCGCCCAGGAAAATCCAGGCTATCAGGGCCGTTATTATCGGTGAAACCGAGAAGACCAGCATGGTCAGGCGCGTGCCGAGCATAACAAAAGCGCTGAAGAGAAAAAAGTCGCCAATCGAAAGCCCGATTACACCGCTGGCGATAAGGAAGAAGGCGGAACGGGATGAAATAACATCGGGGAAGAGGGTCCCGGTCGAGATTAGTAATGTCGTTCCCAGAAAAACGACGGCAAAAGGGATACGGAGTTTATTAACCCAGTAGGCGCCGATGCGGCGGCTGGCCGAGGTGAAGAACAGAGACGTAAACGACCAGAGAAAAGCGGTGGTTAAGGCGGCAAACTCTCCCAAAAGCGGCATACGAATATATAGCAGTCAATAGGCCGATGCAAAGAAGAATGTTGCCGGAGGTGAAAGTCAGGATAACAATCAGATGCTGGCAAGCCCGGTCGGACCCATCAATTCGGCGAATGCCCGCAGCATCTCCTCATCATAGTCCCCCTTGAGCGCAAACATCACTTTCAGCGCCGGGAAGGTCTCCATCGCTCCCTGATAGACACGCTGCGTGGTCATGGCGTCAAAGGTATCGACAATCGCGACAATCCGGCTGAACTCATGCATCTCATCCAGAGCGAGCCCATTGGGATAACCGCTCTTGGAGCCCCGCTCATGATGCTGCAGAACCGGATAATATGACGCCGCCTCTATCATATCGGTGGAGGTAAGTATTTCGACCCCCCACTTCGGGTGCTTTTTCATGATCTCGAATTCCATCGGGGAGAGGGCGGTCCGCTTGTTCAAAATCCGCTCTGATATCTTCGATTTGCCGACATCGTGCAGAAGCGCCCCGATGCCGAGGTCGTGAAGATACTGCTCATCCTTACGCCCCAGTTGCTGGGCAAGGGCAATGGCAAAGGTGCAGACATTGACCGAATGAGTATAGGTATAGTAATCAAAAGAACTGATTCTCAAAAGGGAATGAAACGCCTCCTGTCCCCGCAGGATAAACCCCACCTGGTTTTCCACCATTGTCTTGGAACGTTGAATATTCTCGCCGTACTGCGGATTTTCCAGCACATCCTTCATCAGCGATTTGGAGGTTTCATAGAGAATGCCGGCTTTTTTCTCTTCAGGAATCTCCTTGTCCAGCAATATCTTGTCGAGATTCTGCTCGATATATTTCTGGTATTTGGCTTTCGCCTTGGAGTTTACATAAAGGCGGCTTACTTTGTTGTCGAGAAGTTTCTGGCGGGTTCGCTCGGTGAAGGGAAGGTCGGCAGAGCGGTAAAGAACCATCTCGCCGCTTATCTTGATATAGAGGTCAAAATTGAGGATAGTATCGACCCGCAGCGATTCCAGGTAGATAGGCAGATATTTGGTTTCCGTCCCTATTTTCGGCAAGAGTAACGACATACCGAATTCTTTCTGACCTCCACGGTTTATCTCTTAATTTATATCGGCAAAAAGCTTCTCTTTCCTCACAAAAAAAACCCCCGGAGATACTCTCCGGGGGAACCTATAGGAGGGAGGAAATGAGCCTGATATGACGGTCAGGCGCCGTAATTTTTTATCATCAGCAGCACCGAATTCAAGGAGTGGGTAATATTGGTCAGCGCCTTGGAATATCGTTTCAGCAGCTCGCTATACTGCCAGCGCATCTTAAACGCCTCATCGGGAAAGTCAAACAGGTCGAGCAGGACTTTCTTATATATTTCATCCATATACTTGATGACATAATAGGGGAATTCCGGAACATGGGGGTCGTTCACCTCGCCCCGGGCGAGCCGTTCGCGGTAAATTTCAACTTTCTCCAGAACTACCGTGCCGAAACACCAGGGGGTCATAATGACGCCCAGATTGGAGCCATCGATATAGAAACTTCGCGCCGTTTTCAACGCGACCTCAAGAATGATTATGCGCCCCCGGTAGTAGGATAATGTCTCCGAACAATGGGAGGAAGTGTTCTGTGCGCGCTGCTCCAGTTCCTTAATCTCACTCTGGCAGCGGTTATATATTTTCTCCAGGAATTGATAGTAGTCCTCGAAATAGACTTTGACATTCTCGGAAAGAGTGTACATATAATAGCCGCCACTGTCCCGATGAACCTTCGGCTCGGCTACTCCCCGCAGTTTCTCCAAAGTGAATCCACGCTGAAACTTGTTCTCTAACATCTATTCTCCTTTAATTCACTTTCCTTCCGTCATATCGTTTGAGCAAAGGGTATGCCCTCGACAAAAGAGGAATGTCGTTGTCGGAGGATATCTTCCGCCCACCCCGGGCGGTCAGATTAACCTGTTTAAAACAGGAAGCTTAGGCACACTGGTGGGGAGAATGTGCCATACCCCCCTTGATAATGCCGGCCGCCGGAAACCGTCCCGCCGGCTATCCTCGAAGTCAACTAATGTGAATCAGTTTTCATATTTGCATTCCGCGGGCAGAAGCAAAGACGGTATTTAACAGCCGCGGTTGTGCCGCCGCGGCCGTCTTTATCTCCACCCCGATACTGCTTAAAACAGAAGTCGGTGATGTTCAACTTTCGAGCGAATTTGTACCGATGCAACCGATTACCATTCTGGTACTAAACCTGTGTGGAAAAATGTCGATAGAAAAAAATAATTGAATCAATTTCCTCAAACCGCTTAGTCAGGTTTGATAACATTCACCTCTGTTGAAGGGAGGCATGAAATGCCTAACCGGACGTATCGTAGAAACAGAAAGAGTGCGAAACCGCGTAAGACCACAGCCAGAAAGAGCACCAGCCGCAGAACGCCGGCCTGGAAGGCTTCCTCACGGATGACTCACAAGGCGAGACCGACCGTACGTCGGAAATCACGTCGGACTTCCACCAAGCGCACCGCCCGCGCCAGCAAAACCAATTGGCCTTATAGCGCCGTTACCTCCAGATGGAACTGGACTCCCACCTCGTCCAGCCGCACCCGTCGGGCTAAAGCGGCCTCCAGCTCACGGAAGAGCTACTCTGCCGCCTCTCCGCGGAAATCCCGCACCTGGAGAGCCAAAGCCAACGTGCGCCGCACTACGGCCAGACGCTATACCCGTCGCAGAAAATGGTAAGTTCTTACCAATTGCTTCTTTGCAATCCCCGGTTTGACTAAAACCGGGGATTTTTTTTAATAATTTTGATATTGACAAACTCTTTCCGGTTTTTTATACATCCTCCCAATTATTAGAACCTCACTGATTCCGACATAGAATTGCTCTGTGTCGTTATTTTTTGCGGCTGACTGCGGATATTGGAACGGAACATAGATTTAACGGAATCAGATTAGCTGACTGCTGAACCTGCAGGGAAGGAGGTGTTTAAATCGCAAGAAAAATGGTGTTCATTTGCCCCCTTTTTATTGAAGATTTGAACTGCAAATTTTGAGAAGGACGTGAAAATGAAAAAATTGATAATAATTACTCTGGCCCTGGTGCTTCTTGCCGCCAGCGGCGTTTACGCCACCTTGACCAGAACTTTGACCATGGGCGATGCCAATATGGTCGTTCGTGACGACAACAATATCTGGA
Organism: Candidatus Zixiibacteriota bacterium; assembly: GCA_040753495.1. Lineage (NCBI taxonomy): Bacteria > Pseudomonadati > Candidatus Zixiibacteriota > Candidatus Zixiibacteriota bacterium. The sequence goes on along the minus strand of JBFMEF010000064.1, from coordinate 30,416 downwards.
TGTTCCCCTCAACTCTTTATGACTATCCTGATATCGCTATCGGAGAATTCGGTTATGGCGGCTATGGATATCCCGAGTTGAGTAAACCGACCGGAACCAATGATGATGGCTACAACTTCACTGATTTCGGTATCCATTACAAATTCAACGAGACTAATCCTTTTGTCCTGGCGCTCTATTTCACCACCAATCAGCCGTTCTATGTCCCGTACTATCCTTTTGGCTGGGATATGAGTGTCCAGAGCAACCGGAGAATCGACCTATTCTACGCCCGGATGCTGGGCGGCAACAAGTTCGGCTTCCATTTCAACTATGTCAGCGGCTCTTCCAAGTATGAGACCGATACCGTGACCGGTTATATCAACACTCCCAATTATGAGGAGGAAGGTATCCGCAATTACGGGTTTGACTTCGGTCTGACCATGATGGAAGGGAATCTCGACCTTGCCGCCGGCATCGACATGATGAGCTGGACCGACAAGGAATACAACGGCCATGACGAAACCGAGCCGGACGGCAACTTCTTCTTCAACGCCATGGGCCGTTATTTCTACGAAGCCAGCCAGAAAGTCACCTTGATTCCGTATGCCGGTTTCGATTACAGCAAAGTCGGCGTTAAGTTTCTCGCCTATGACAGCATCTCCTTCGCCAACATCGATTCCCTGCTCCGGACCGATGAATATAAGGATTTCATAATCGGCGCCGGTCTTGGGATGAACTATCGCCCGATGGAAGGTGTTCTTGCCATTGGTGATTTCGGTATCATGCTTGACAAGTACACCTACACTTACAAACCGAATGATACCACCAGCGGCGAGCGGGAATACAAGAGCGATTATTTCACCCTGCCGTATTTCCGTATCGGTCTTGACGCCGTGGTCTTCAAGTGGCTCGACCTGCGCGCCGGCGCGGTGTCTTATTGGAATAAGTACAAAAGCGATGACAAGTATGTTGATTATGTCGCCAATGCCAATGATGTCGCCTACACGTACAAATACCGCAGCAGTTATGTCTCCAACGAGACCTTCCTCGGCGCCGGATTCCACTGGAACAATCTCTACCTGGATGCCTTTATCAATCCGCAGATTGTGACCAATGGCTTCAATTTTATCTCCGGCATGCAGCAGCCTCTGGCATGGCAGGTTTCTCTCAAGTACTTGATGAAATAAACAGACTGCATAGTTTCAACAGGCTCCCTTCTCCGGGAGCCTTTTTTTTGCCCCAAAGTTTATGTTGCTTTCTACTCGCGCTCGCTTCTATCATTGCAGATAATTAAAGGAGGAAAAAAATGAGGCGACTCTCTCTAATTTTCACACTGATTGCAACCATAAGCTGTCCGATAGCAGCAGAAACACCACCCGATATTCTCCGCCTGGCGCTTGATACGGTCGGCATCTCGATTGAAGATATTGGATTTAGACCGCAGGGGTACTGGAACCGCTTCCCCCTGGATATTCCGTATAAACTGACCTCCTTTGATGCCCTCTTCGCCGAGCCTTTGAAACTTTATGACTACAGCAAGACCATGGCTAATGCCGCCGAGCGCTTTCTGGAACCAAAATGTCTCGATACCTCTTCCACCTCATTGTATCATCTGACCTACAATCTTGGCGTTGACCGACGATTGGGCGGTTTTCGCAACTACTCAGCCAATCTGATACCGCTGCGAGACACTGTAAATCCACTGGAGAAGGCGCTCGATGCCTTATTCCTTCTTGGGGGACAACAGCCGACCTATTATGCCTTTGGTAACAAGAGCGAATGGCCCGACTATCAGGCTAAGGTCAAGGAATTCGCTTCCAAACTTTCCCCGCTATCGGAAAGAATTCTTGCTTACGCGCTGCAGAATCTGGCAGACATTATCTACTGGCGCCATCTCGCTTTCCGCAACTGCGACCCGGCCACTATGCAGAAGGTTTTCGATAATCGCGACCTCCCTTCCAATCAATCTGACGGCACCGTCTATTACCCTGAAATCGATGACCTCGCCCGCGACGTCGACTGGCCCTCGCTTCATTATGCCGCCCTGAAAAGCGCCGCTTTGGTGGAGATAATTGCCGATTCGTTAATCGCTTTTGGCGGCGTGCCGGTTAATCTCTCTTTCGAACTGATGACCCCTTGCGGCAAGATTGCTTTTCTGGGAGCCGAATGTTTAAAAGGAAAAAAAGAGAAGATATACAATGCTGTCAATACTCTTATTGTGGTAGATTTTGGAAATTCCGCCAAATTCAGCGGCGCCTGCGGAGCGACCTCGAAGCTCTCCAATCCGGTCTCGCTCTTTATCGACCTTGGCGGTGATGACATCTATGAATCTAATTCGGAAAATCCTTCCATGGGAGCAGGCGTTCTGGGTGTCGGCGTTTTGCTGGATGTCGCCGGTAACGACCGCTATTACGGAAAAGATTTCAGTCAGGGCGCCGGGCTCTTCGGAGTCGGCATACTCGGTGACCTGAACGGCGATGACCAATACTCGGCGGAGCTTGCGGCGCAAGGATGCGGCTATTTCGGAATTGGGCTCTGTCTGGATGCGTCCGGCAAAGACCAATACTATCTCTATGGCGATGGCCAGGGGTTTGGTGGGGTCGGCGGCGGCGTTGGCGTTCTGGCTGACTATTCGGGAGATGATAAATATACCGCCGAGCCGTACTCCAAAGTCTTCAATCGCGGAGACTATCATTCGAATATGGTTATCAACGGCAATGGCGCTCAGGGAGCCGGCTTCGGACGGCGTGGCGACGGCACCGATGGCCATGCCTGGGCCGGAGGGCTGGGGGCAATAATCGATATCTCCGGTAACGACCATTATCTCTCCGGCAACTGGACCCTGGGATGCGGCTACTGGTTCGCCACCGGCATCGCATTCGATGGCGCCGGTGATGATATCTATGAGTCCTGCTACTTTACTCAGGGCTCCGGCGCCCATTACTGCAACGGCATCTTGATTGATGAAGGAGGCAATGATAGACATGAACTCTATGAAACCGCCGGCGCCGCTCTCGGTTTCGGCTGGGATTACACCAACGCCTTTCTTATTAATATCGGCGGCGACGATTCCTATAAGGCGAAGATGATTTCGATGGGACTGGCGCAGATTCGCTCTAACGGATTTCTATTCGATATCGGCGGCGATGATACCTATGCTCTGGGACAAGGAACTCCCGGTCTGGGAGAAGCCACCTATCGGGATGATTATCGCAAACCGTCAAAGCTGACTCCCTACTATACCTACTGCAATTCTCTCGGTTGCTTCATTGATATCGGGGGAATCGACAGGTATATCTCTTACTCCGATTCGACCAGCGCTCCGCATAGCCGCGCCATCGACAACCAGATCTGGCTGGCTCCGGCGCCAAGCGACAGCAGTTACGGCGCTGGCAATTTTGGAATTGGCATCGACATCGACTCCGGAAAGATTTCAGAATTAGAAAAGTGGAAATGAGCGCTTGACTTTCCGGCTGCCTGTCGATTTATTCAGCCCCAATTATGCACGAAAACGTCTCCATCCCGCTTCTCATCTGTTTTCCCTTCGGCATCCTCTTGCTGTCAATCGCGGTGATGCCGCTGGCGTTCCCTCATTTCTGGGAGAAGAACCGCAATAAGGCAATCATCTCCACCCTCGCCAGCCTGCCGGTTCTGCTCTTTCTTATCATTAATCTCCCCGGGGAATTGCTGCATACTGCTCTTGATTATGTTTCGTTCATCATTCTCCTGGCGTCGCTCTATATCATCTCGGGCGGAATTCTGGTTACCGGCGACCTCGAAGCAACCCCGCGGAACAATACTATTCTTCTTGCGATAGGAGCGGTGGTGGCGAATTTTATCGGAACCACCGGCGCCAGCATGCTGCTTATCAGGCCAATGTTGCGCACCAACAGCGAGCGGAAGCATATCAAGCATATCCCGATTTTTTTCATTTTTACCGTTTCCAATATCGGGGGATGCCTCACTCCCCTGGGGGACCCGCCGCTCTTTCTGGGGTATCTGAAAGGAGTCCCTTTTACCTGGACTCTGGCGCTCATTCCGGAATGGCTGACCGCCCTTGTCATTGTCCTGACAATTTTCTACATCTGGGACCGTCGCGCTTACGCCAAAGAGACCAGGCGCGATATCAAAAGAGATATTGCCGCCGCCACGCCGGCCGGCGTCCATGGCGCCATTAATATATTGTTCCTCATGGGGGTAGTGCTGTCGGTCGCCTTCCAAGCCCCTCTGCCGTACCGCGAACTTATCATGATTGCCATGACTCTATTATCTCTCAAATTCACTAAAAAGAAAGTCCGCAAAGATAATAAATTCACCTATCACCCGATAAATGAAGTCGCTATTCTCTTTGCCGGAATTTTTGTCACAATGGTGCCGTTGATAGTGTTGCTGCGGCTAAAAGGCTCCGAGTTCGGCATCACCGAACCATGGCAGTTCTTCTGGTACACCGGGAGTCTCAGTTCCTTTCTGGATAATGCCCCCACTTATTTGACCTTTTTCTCTCTGGCGCAGAGTGTGACCGCCGCCATCCCCTCGCCGGGCGATACTATCGCCGGCGTCAGCAATGAATTGCTGAAAGCCATCAGTTGCGGCGCCGTCTTTATGGGCGCCAATACTTATATCGGAAACGGTCCCAACTTCATGGTGAAATCGATAGCCGAAGAACTCAAAGTCCCCGTACCGCATTTCTTCGGATATATGTTTTACTCCGGCATCATCCTGATACCGGTTTTCATCCTGCTCACTTTCATCTTCTTTGTTTGAGAGACTCCTCTCTCCGCTTCACTCTTTGCTTTTCAGCATGGCAGTTTTCAACAGCGGTGGGGTCACCAGGGTTGTGACGATCACCATGATTACAATCGCCGAGTAAGTGCCTGCTGATATGACATTATGCCCGTCAATCATCAGTTTTGCCCCGATTCCGGCGAATATCAGACCAACCTCACCGCGCGGTATCATTCCCAGTCCGATAGCAAAGCGGTTGACAGAACGGTCAAAGACCGCCAGGGAGCAGACCTGCTTGCCCGCGATTGCGGCAAGGGTCATGACTGCCGCAAATAGAAGAATATCAGTATTGTAGAAGGTGGTCAAGTCTACCACCATCCCCATTTTCACGAAGAAAACCGGAATCAAGAACAGCCCGATCGGATTTATCAGTTCCTTAATCTCATGCTCGCCTCGTTCCCGGTACTCGCGGTAATGAATATCCTCCAGAATCAATCCGGCCGCAAAGGCGCCGACAATCGGAGCCAGCCCGATAATATCGGCAAGATACGCCAGCGCAAAACAGACCATCAGGGCGATCGATAAAAGCACTCCCGCCACTTTCAGACGCAGCGCCGCTCTTAATATTCTCGGAACCAGTTTCCCGCCAACAATAACGGCGCCAAGCACAAACAGGACCGCTTTGGCGATTATCAGAAAGATTTGGAATGAATCGATACCCCCGGTCCCGGCGTTGGCGGCGCTGATTATGCCGACCACGACGGCAAGTATAATCAACCCCAGTATATCATCTATGACAGCCGCCCCTAAAATGATTTTCGCTTCCCGGGATTGAATCCGGTTAATATCCTTGAGAACTCGCGCCGTTATGCCGACTGAGGTCGCGGTCAGGGTCGCGCCGATAAAGATATGCACATAGAGCGACTCTTCCGGAAGAAAGAGCAGTCCTACTCCCCATCCGAGAAAGAAGGGGGCAACGACGCCGAACAGGGCTACCAGAAGCGATGTCGCGCCGACCTTCATCATTTCGCCCAGCGATGACTCGAGGCCGACTTCGAACAGAAGTAATATCACCCCCAGTTCCGCCAGAATCTCCAGAGTATGGCTTTGCTTCATCGGCTCCAGAAAGTCAATTCCGAGAAGATGCAGGTTTCCGATAAGCATTCCGAAAATAAGCTCTCCCAAAACAGCCGGCTGCTTGACCTGTTCCAGCAGGTCGCCCCCCAGTTTCGCGGCAAGGATTATGATTATTAACCCGAGAAGAACATCGGAGACTTCATCTCCGCCCGCAGCAGATTTATCTCCGGCAAGGCCGCCGGCAAACGCCACCGAATACAGGAAATAGCCCAGTATAATCGTCAAAAGAAAATAAAATCTTCTTCCGGTCAGCAATCGTGACATTCTATCCTCCATGGCGAAACAGTTAACATTCGCTGAAAATAGTCAAATAACGCGCAGGGAGCAATTTTATTCGTACCGCCTGCCGGGTTTCCTTATTTTCAATTTGATAATCAGCAACAGGTTGCGTCGGTTTATGGCTGCGGCGAAAATCAAAAATGACTTGCCTAATCGTCACTGGCATAGTATAGTTCACCCTTTGATTCCGCAGGGAGGAACTTACCCTGCCGCCAATGGTATAAATTGACGTGAATTTAATGAGGAATAACGATTTATGAAACTACGCTATCTGTTATTAACAGCAACCTTGACCTTTGTACTGATATTGTCATTCTTGACCGGTTGCGGCAAGAAGGATGAATTGGTCCTGGCCCGCGTTGGCGGCGATGAGATTACCGCCCGCGATATGGATGAAATCTACGGGCAGAACCGGATGAATTTCGCCTCTTATGAGGATGAATATGAAAGCCGCCGCGCCGTTCTCGACAGTCTTATCATGCAGAGGCTGCTTATAAAAGAGGCATATAAGAGAAACATAGATGCCTCCGAAGAGGTCAACCGTATCGTGCTTGCCAGTTACGACCGCTTCCTTCTCGACATCCTCTATCAGCGCGAAATAAACGACAAGATCAAGATTACCGATGAAGACCTGAAAGATTTCTACAATCAATTAGAATATAAAATTCAAGCCTCCCACATTCTGGTCTCGACTGAAGATTCGGCAAAGATGCTTCTGGATAGCATCAAAAACGGCGCCAGTTTTGAAGATCTGGCCGTCCGCTACTCCAAAGACCAGACAGCCCGCACTAACCGCGGCGACCTGGGGTATTTTTCTCGCGGAAAGTTGGACCATATCTTTGAAGAGAACGCCTTCAAGCTCAATCCCGGGGAAATCTCAACCCCCTTCAAGACCAGATTTGGTTGGCATATTGTAAAAGTGGTTGACCGCGCCATAAATGAAGAGCGGCAGAGTTTCGATAAGATGAAAGACCAGATTAGCGCCACCCTGGACAATCTGAAACGATTCGAAGTCCTCGAGAATTATACCAACGGCATTAAGGCGAAATATCCGGTCAAAGTTGAAACCTCTACCTGCGACTATGTTCTTCATCGCCGCTCGGCGTTATATCCGCCGCAGCTTCTGGAGCAGATTCCCAAGAATGATTTCGACCTGGCGCAACTCGACCGCGATGAGAAAGAGTTGATTCTGGCGACCTGGGAAGGAGGCCAGATTTCACTGGGCGATTATCTCACCAAAGTAAAGAAACTTCGCGGCGCCCCCAAACCTGATTTTGACGACACCGCGGCGATGGCGGAGTTTATCTTCCAGATGAATCTGATGGAAATTCTCGGCGTCGAAGCCCGAAAAGTCGGTCTTGAAAACGACCCGGAATTCAAGAGAAAGATAACCCGATTCCGGGAGCTGGCGATGGCTGATATCATGGAAAACGATTCTCTAATCTATCCCCCGCCTCCGGATGACGGGGAAGTGCGCCAGTACTATGAAGACCATATTGCCGACTACACCGTGCCGCCAAAAGCGCATCTGTATGAGATTCTGGTTTCATCGGAAGAACTGGCGCTGAAACTGAAAAGCCAGATTCGCTCTCTGGCCCAGTTCAAGAAACTCGCCGATGAGTACACCGAGCGACCCGGTAAACGCGGCTCCGGCGGCGACCTCGGCGTTACCGACCACCGCTATTATCCTGACCTCTTCAAATATGTTGACCAGACACCGGTGGGAGAAATCGCCGGTCCGATTCCGACCATTCAGAGATATGCGGTCATCTATGTCGCCGACAAACAGGCGGAGGAAATCCGGGACTTTAATATCGTCAAGCAGAATATTAAGGATAGACTGGACCGGGAACGTCGCAACAAAGCCCTTGCCGAATGGGTGGAAAAGCAGAAAGAGAACATAGACGTGAAAATTTATGAAGAGAATCTCCGCGCCAGTATCAATAAAGCCAAGTACGCCGCGGCTGATTCCACTTTGGGTTGAGATTTGAATAAACGGTGCAACTTTCTCGGCAGTTTTATAGTCGCGGTCGTTTGCGTCTGCTTCTTACCGACCGCGCTGCTCGCGGCGGAGCCGGTAGAGCGGATAGCGGCTATCGTCGGTTCCGAACCGATTCTGACGTCCGAACTGGCGGCGCAGATTCAGATGGTCGCCATTCAGCGCAAGATTCGACCGGCCAATCAGGAGGAAGCGGAACGTCTGCAAAAGGAAATCCTGGAGCAGATGATTATGGAGAAATTGATTCAGATTGAAGCCCGCAAAGACACTTCCATAAAAGTCTCCTCTGAGGAAATCGACCAGACTCTGGACGACCACGTCCGCAATATCGCTTCACAGTTCCCGTCTGAAGATGCCTTCCTCGGCGAACTCGCCAAGGAAGGGCTTAATCTGAGGCTGTTCAAGAAACGGCTTCGTCCGGAGATAGAGAATCATCTCCTAAAACAAAAACTGATATCCAAGAAACTCTCCGCCGTAGCCATTTCGCGGCAGGAGGTGATGGATTTCTATGATAAATATCGCGACTCCATTCCCGACCAGCCGGAAGCGGTCCGTCTGGCGCATATCTTACTGACCTTTCAGCCATCCGGCGCCACCGAGGATTCCGTGCGTCTGCTGGCGGAGTCAGTCAGAAAGAATGTTGCCGCGGGAGCCGATTTTGCGACAATATCGGCGCAATATTCGCCGCAGGCGGTAGCGTTGGCTGGTGGCGACCTCGGTTTCATCACCCGTGATGACGTCGTTCCGGAGTTTGCCCGCCCGGCTTTCAATCTCCAGCCCGGTGAAATCTCGGGAGTCGTCCGCACCGAATTCGGTTTTCATATAATCAAATGTGAAGAGAAAGCGGGCGATAAAGCGCATCTGCGGCATATTCTCTTTGAGGTCATTCCCACTCCCTCCGATTCCGCCCTGACTTTCCGCCTGGCCGATTCTCTCAAGCAGGCAATTCTCGCCGGCTCCGATTTTCGAGAGTTGGCGAAGATATTTTCCGCCGATGATGAGACCCGCAAGCAGGGGGGAGAGCTCGGTTGGTTTGCCAAGTCCGATTTGCCGCCGGCCTTCATCAGCGCCGTGGACAGTATCAAGAATATCGGCGATATCTACGGTCCTGTCCGCTCTGAATATGGGCTGCATATCCTGAAACTTCTGGAATATCAGGAAGCCCGTCAGTTCTCCCCAGATACAGATTATGACCGTCTCAAAGAGATGGCTCGTCAGGCAAAGGCCGGGGAATTTGTTGACCGGTGGATTGAAAAAGTTAAAGAGCAGATTTTCGTTGAGATTCGCCCTCTGAATTAATTTCTCTCTTATGCGCCTGGACGATTTCCTCTCCACAGTCGGCTTGATAAAGCGACGAACTTTAGCCAAAGAGATGACCGAGGGCGGTCTGGTGAAGTTAAACAACAACCGCACCAAGCCGGCGCATCCAGTCAAGAACGGCGATATTATTTCCATCAGCGGACCGTCCCCCCTGGTCGTTGAGATTCTGGCAATTCCTGCCGGCAATGTCAGCAAGGAATCGCGCCCGCAATATTTCAAAGTAATCTCCTGAGAGTGCCGGAATTTTCTGAAGCAATAGACGACAATTAGTGTCAGCTATAATCGCATTCACCCCCCTCTGTTTCGCTTAACCCCTTGGCATTATGTGAAATATATCACAATTTCACAATCGTTTTCACTCTGTAACTTGTTGCGGCGTGGTGAAAAATATATTCAATTCTGTTATTGAATTATTGACAGTTTGGTCTATTACGATTATTTTTATTGTCAGTGTAAGGTAAATCCATCATGTCGCGCCCTCGTCGGGCGCGGGAGGTGACTCTTGGACTATCGCATCACGGCGGACAGGTCTGTCCGACCACATCCTGTTTTAAAAATCACTTTGCTGCTTTTTGTCGTTTGTTGTCTGCTGCTTTTGCCCCTTGTGGCATACGCCGCTGGCGGCGGTAAACCGGCAACCAAGCTGTACAATGTCGCCGACACCCGTAATATGGAGCCCGGACTTTCCAAGTGGATTGCCGATATCTACAACGACAGTCTCTGGGTGTATGGACTGGTGGTGGTGGCGATTATGGCATTTATGGGGCTGGCTCTCGGCTACCTGATGGACCGCTCGCTGGTTCTTCTGGGTATCAATCTCGGCAAACTGGACCATCATGAATAACCTCTGAACAAGAACTCCAAGGAAAAAATTACTATGGATATTTTCAATGTATATCTGCCGGTGGCCGGGATGGAATTCAATGTTTTACTTCTGCTCCTCATCGGCACGACCGTCGGCGTCTGCGGCGGTTTCTTTGGCATCGGCGGCGCCTGGATAGTAACGCCGGCGCTCAACATTTTCGGCTTCCCCATGCCGTATGCCATCGGCACCGACCTGGCCCATATGGGGGGAAAATCAATAGTCTCCACCATTCGTCACGGCAAGTTTGGCAATGTTGATGTCCGCCTGGCGGTCTCTATGATTATCGGAACCACCGTCGGCATGGAGCTGGGCGCCAGTCTGGTAATGTACCTGGAACGAATCGGACTGGCGGAATCAGTCATCCGGAAAATCTATGTTATCTTTCTATTTCTCATCGGAAGTTATGTTTTGTATGACTACCTGTCCCATGTGCGGCGGCAGCGGAAAGCGGCGCGCGAAGGAGCGCCCAAGGAGGAGTACAAACACACCCTCGCCCAGAAATTGCAGAGGATAAATATCCCCCCGATGATTCATTTCAAGACTTCCAAAATCAGGTGCTCGCTTTGGTTGCCGGTTCTGGTTGGTCTTGTTACCGGAGTGGTGGCAAGCGTCCTGGGTGTCGGCGGCGGGTTCATCCGTATGCCGGCTTTAATCTATCTGGTCGGCTGCCCCACCCTGGTGGCGGTCGGTACCGACCTCTTTGAAGTTATGATAACCGGCGCTTACGGCGCCTTCACTTACGGTATCAAGGGGCGCGTTGACTTGCTGGCGGCGATGTATATGCTTTTGGGAGCCGCTATCGGCGCCCAACTTGGTACTGTCGCGGTCAAATATGTCCGCGGCTATTCCATCCGCCTCCTCTTTGCCGTGACTATTTTCATCGCCTGCGCCTCGGTGCTGCTCAAACAGCTCGAACTGCAGTTGCCATCATCGATATTGATTCTCACCGCCGGAATTGTCATCAGTCTCGTCATCATCAGCCTTCTGGTACGGGGCGTAATGAAAGAACGGAGCGTCGCCCGAGTGAAAAGCTTTGTTTCGAATGACCGGGAGGTTAGAAAATGAAATCTCTCCTCTTCTCCTCAGCCTTAATAGCAGTTCTTTTCATGGTTCTTTCCTGCAGTCAGGCGCCGCTTGTCGCGCAGGGAACGGTGGTGGAATATCAGGCGGAATCGAAGATGCTTCGCCTTACCGATGAGAACCCGCCCCATAACGAATACCTGATTTCACTGGCGGATGCCGATATGGGTCTGCAACCGGTAACTGGCGATATTGTTCGGATTTCTTATCGGAACAAAAATGGCACTCTTTCCGGAATCAGAGTGATGAATTTGAGTCATCAGCAGGATTTGATCAAGGGAGGGCATTAGTTCGCCACTGCCGACATTGAAGTTTCTTACGAACTAAAACTTGTCCAATTCGCCGGCGAGAAATGCCCGCGCGAAAAATTCCGGGCTGTCGTCACTGTCCATCAGCATATCCAGTTGACGGCAGCAGAGAGTTAACCGACCCAGATCTATCAGCCGGGAATAGATAAATTCCCGGTCATATTTCTGCAGTCGGGCAACCACGATATCACCGCGGCACTGCACTTCGAAATTCAGCGCCGAGAGTATCAGGTTAAGAAATTTAACGCGGCGCTCTCTCCGCGTTTCCGCCGCGGCGCCCCCTTCGAACCGAAAATGTATATAATTCTTATTCAGGCTTTTTCCGCAATAAGTGTCCACGGTATTGAAATGATAGCCGGCTTTGGTGCTGAAATTCATATACCGGTCGGAGATAATTGCAAATGACGGTCGCCCTACCCCTTGCGCCTCCGCCGGCGGACCGGCAATGCTCTCTCCAAGCACCGAAATAAACCCGCTGGTGGAAACAGCCCGCGGTTTATCCCAGACAATTCTTGCATCGCACAGCCCTTCCATAAACGCCTTCATCGGATACGAAACAATTTGAGAAAGCGGCACCCTTTTGAGTTTCTGGGCATCCTCGGCCAGTCCCCCGCCGACATCCAGTATGAGAACGTCGTAAGGAAGATTGCCGTCCAGTTTAAGATAGGCCGGCGCCGAAAGAGAGGCTTTATTGCCCAGGTAGAAAATTTCCTCAAAAACCTTCTCGTGAACATAACGGGTTATATCATGCAGCGAACGGCAGTTTTCCGGCGCAAATTCCTGCGAGGTGGCGTCAACTAACTGCAATGGAGTAATCAGTCGCGCCAGTTTCAGCAGTCTCTGAATCGCCGGCGAGCTGTCCCGTCCACTCTGGATAAACTGTCCCCCTTCAGTGGCGAGCCATTCTCCCTCAAAAATGCGACGCCCGGTGGCATCGACCGTCACCAGCATGCCATCGCTTAGTGCCGACATCGCCTCCTTCATCCCGACAATCGTGGGGACATTGTATTCTCTGGCGAGTATCGCCATATGGCTAATGGGCGAGCCCTGCTCCGCCACGATAGCGGCGCAGCGGCTCATCACCTGGGCAAACCGGGGCGACGACTGCGACGTCACCAGAATGGCGCCGTCGGGAAATCCTTCCAGTTTCGCCGGGTCCTTCACCCGATATACTTTCCCCATTGCCGCGCCGGGACAGGCGACCGCTCCGCCGCTGAGAAGCGGCGCCGGCGTCGATGGGGAAAGCAACTTCGGTTTTTCTCCCAGCGGTCTTAATGCTACCATCGACCGGCTCTGAACTATATATAATTTATCGTCCTGTCCGATGAGCCATTCTATATCCTGAGGGGAGCGGAAATGTGCCTCCAACCTGCGAGCCGCCTTTATCAATTCGGCAAGGTCGTCCTCTCTGAGGCAGGAGGGAATCTGGTCACTCTCCAACCCTGATGATACTATCAGGTCCGCCGTTTTTACATTGGCGCCGTCACCGCCCATCATCTCTCCCGGCGTGACGCTGATTACCACCTTGTCAGCCTCCGGGTCATCGAAACTGCGAGAGAAGATTACTCCACTGCAGCGCGGCTCTATCATACGAAGGCATCCCACCGCCATATAGGCATCCTCGGACGTCAACCCGTATTTCAGCCGGTACAGCAGCGCACCCAGTTGATAAGAGCTGGCAAGGACCCAGCGGTAAGAATCCAACAACCACGATTTTCCGACATTTAACTCGGTGTAGTAAAGTCCGGCGTGAGATGCCGCATTATCTTCACCTACGCCGCTGCTTCGCACCGCCAGGAGAATCTCTTTGCCCCCCGAAAGTTCGGAATATCCCTTTTCGATAGCGTTCTCAAGTTCTTTATCCAGAGGGGCGTTGATAATCGCCTGCTGGAGTTCCCGTGATGCCTCAGCCGTAACACGCTGCCCGTACTCTTCCAGAAGTTCTTCCAGCCGCTGGGCACGGTCGATAAAATCATTCTGTGACATGAATCGGGTAAAAGCGGTGGTGGTGACGACAAAACCATCGGGGACATTAAGCCCCAGGACGTTTTTAATTTCGCCCAGGTTTGCCATTTTGGCGCCGGCCAGGGAACTGTCGCAGGCGCGAAGATTCTGCAGCGGAATGACCAGCGGTCCCGATGCTACCTCGCGCGGCGCTGAAAGGCCCGATTCAATTTCCGCATTTATCCGGCGCAGCGAATCGTAGAGAGCGTTATATTTCCCCGGCGCTAACTGGTCAAGGTCTTTGACCATCGCAAAAACATCGAGCACGCCGCGGCGTATCCTTCTCACGATTGCATTAAGCGAAAACTCAACCCGCCCCGAAAGGCGGTCTTCGATATCGGCTATCAATTGCAGGGTGGTGTCGTTGAGACTGAGGATTTCGCGGAAGCATTCGTACATGACCCGAATCCGCTCCGTCTCATCCCCCCTTTCTACTTTTCTCCCCCTCTTATAGCCAAAGGCTTTAAGAGCCGGCGCCAGCCGGCTGATGAATCCCTTTTTTTCCCGTGGCGAGCTCATTATTGATACCTTACAAATCTAAAATAACATACTCAGGCGGCTAAATCAATTCCGATTGATTCCCCGTCGGCAGCCGCGACATAAAATTCACTCGGTCACGCCACTCCAAAAGCCCCGGTTTCCACGGAATATTCCCCTTGCTTTTTGACCTCCTTTTCGATAAAATTCCAATCTGTATCGCCCTCAGGGCATATAATATTGATAATTACAACCGTACAGACCGGAGAAATAGAATGAAGATTAGCGACGAAATTAAAGGTGATGTGGCTATTATCCATCTGGAAGGGAAGGTCATGGGTGGTCCCGATGCCACGATGTTTCACGGAAAGTTGCACGAACTGGTCAATTCCGGAAAGAAGAAAGTAGTGGTTGACCTGGGCAAAGTGGAATGGATGAGTTCGGTCGGACTGGGGATGCTGATTTCGGCTTTGACGACCATGAAAAACAATAACGGTGAACTGCGCCTGTCCAATGTGACCAAAGGAATTCAGTCGCTTCTGACTATTACCCGGCTGGTTACCATATTTGAAACGCGCGATACCATTGACGAGGCAATTAAGTCGTTCAAGGGGTAATGGCAATTGCCCGGATGGAAATCCGCCAACATTGAATTTTAGCCCGCCGCCGGCGGGCTCTTTAATTGAAAGCGTTTCTGGGGCGGCGACAATTTGATTAATATTCCGGAAATATTGAATATATCTCTCATATGACTCCTGACCAGATTATTGAAAAACTGAATCCGGTGCAGAAAGAGGCGGTTATCACCACCGAGGGACCGCTTCTCATCATCGCCGGCGCCGGCTCCGGCAAAACCCGGGTCCTGACCAGCCGCGTTGCCTATATTCTCGCCCGGCGGCTGGCGCAGCCGTTTAATATCATGGCTGTTACTTTCACCAATAAAGCGGCCAACGAAATGAAGGAGCGGATCGCCGGTCTTCTCGGTGAAACCCCGCAAGCCCTGACGGTTTCAACCTTCCATTCTTTCTGCGCTCGTCTTCTCCGCCATGAAGCCTCCGCTATTGGATATCCGTCAAATTTCAGTATCTTTGACGAAGATGATGCCATCGCGCTTATCCGCACCTGCATCGATGACCTGAAATTCAATCGCAACCAGTTCACTCCTTCGTCCCTTAAGCACAAAATCTCCGCCGCCAAGAACCGGATGGAGGATGCCGACGCCTTCGCCGCCAAAGCCTCCGGCTATTTCGAAACCCGCACCGCCGAAATCTATCTCCGTTATAGCGAACGACTCCGGCAGTGCGCCGCGTTCGACTTTGACGACCTCATCTTCCAGTCGGTGCGGCTCCTTGAGACCAGCGAAAATATCCGTCGCAAATACCAGGAGCGGTTCAAGTATATTCTGGTCGATGAATATCAGGACACCAATCACAGTCAGTACAAACTGCTGCGGCATCTGGTCGGTCCCGAGCAGAATATCTGTGTGGTGGGTGACGAAGACCAGTCCATTTACGGCTGGCGCGGCGCCGATATCAGCAATATTCTCAATTTCGAAGCCGATTTCCCCGGCGCCAGGGTAATTAAACTGGAGCAAAATTACCGCTCTACAGAGGTCATCCTGCAGGCGGCATCGACCGTCATTGCCAACAATCTCGACCGCAAAGGAAAAACTCTCTGGACCGAACAGAAAAGCGGCGACCTCCTCAGGCTGTTTTTCACCGACTCGTCGCATGATGAAGCCGTGGTCGTTGTTAGTGAGATTGAATCCAACCTCAATCGAACACCGCTCAAAGAAACCGTCATCCTGTATCGCACCAACGCCCAGTCGCGCGCCTTTGAAGAAATCCTTAAACAGAAAAGCATTCCTTACCAGATAATCGGCGGCATCTCTTTTTACCAGAGAAGAGAAATCAAAGACCTGGTCGCTTATCTCAAGCTGCTGGTGAACAGCAAAGATGATATCTCTTTCCTGCGCATAATTAACTACCCCCGTCGCGGATTGGGCGAAAGCAGCCTGAACAAACTCTCCGAACTGGCTTCAAGCAAAGGCAGTTCTCTTTACGAAACCGCTCTGGAAATCGAGACATTTGATGATTTTCCTGCCCGGCCTAAAGCGGCTATTGCAAAGTTTGTCGAGACTATCGAGAAATATCGCGAGCTTAAATCAAGCGCTATTGTCGCCGACTTGATACAGGCGTTGATAGACGAAATCAGGCTGGTCAAGGCGCTTCTGGAAGAAGACCCGCTGCTGGCGGAGAACCGGATTGAAAATATTAATGAATTTGTCGCCGGCGCCCGCGAGTTCGCCCGCGCCGCCGCAGAGCCTTCCCTGGACAGTTTCCTCTCCGAAATATCTCTTTACACCGACATAGATGAATACAACGAAATCGAAGACAAATTGACACTTATGACTCTTCACGCCGCCAAAGGGCTGGAATTCGAAGCCGTATTCATCGTCGGTCTCGAAGAAGGACTCTTTCCGCTGGGACGGTCGCTGGAAAACGCCAAAGACCTGGAGGAAGAAAGAAGACTTTTCTATGTCGGCGCCACCCGCGCCAAGAAACATCTTTATCTCACCATGGCGGACGAGAGGAATCGATATGGCATGATGCAGACCATTCCGTCGCGATTCATCAAAGAACTTCCTTCGGAACTGCTGGTCGTTGACGACAGAAGGCGGGGAAGAGGCGGCAGTCAAACCTGGGAGGATGCCGCGTCCGGCGCCGGCGCGGCGGGGGAAAGACGCTATGAGTATGAATCGGATGAATATTCCCTGGCGGGGCGAATTGTTCAACATCCTACTTTTGGCAGGGGGAAAGTGCTGCGGGTCGAAGGAGCCGGCGAGAATCTGAGGCTTGATATTCATTTCAGCGGTGTCGGACTCAAGAAAATCATGGCTAAATATGCCAAGTTGAAGGTTGTCGGCTGAGAGCATCTGGTCTGAACCGGTTTTTTGCGACATCAAGTTTCGTGCCCCTATCTCGTTAATTATTAAGCGCTTTCGAGACTCCCCATTAATCTCAAAAAAGGCTGTTATTCCGTTTCGAAATATGTTAAATTTCAGTTCTGAAGAAGGAATGACGGCTTATCTATGAAATACTCGTTTGGGCAGGAAACAATAGAAATCAAGGCGCGCCTCCCGGTGTTGCCATTGCGGGATATTGTCATTTTCCCCCATATGATTTATCCCCTCCTGGTGGGACGGCAATTCACCATCTCTGCCCTGCAGGAAGCGATGATTCTCGACAAGCAGATCTTTCTCTGCGCGCAGAAGGCTCCCGAAGTCGATTTCCCCTCAGCCGATGACCTCTACGACGTCGGCGTGGTAGCCCGTATTCTGCAGATTATGAAGCTGCCTAACGGCACTATCAAAGTGCTGGTAGAGGGGCTGACCCGCGCCCGGATGAAAGGGTTGAATAAGACCGGCGGCTTTTATATCACTCGCCTGCAGGTTATGCCGCCGGATGAACTCCGCGACAATGAATCGGAGGCGCTTTCCCGCACCATGACGGAGCTTTTCTCCGAGTATGTCCGTCTTAACCGGCGCATCCCCGAAGAGGTTCTCTTTTCGATTTCGGCAATTGATAATTACCAGCGGCTGACCGATACCATCGCCGCCCATGTCCTTCTGAAAATGGATTTGAAGCAGCACATCCTGGAATCGGCGCAGGTCAAAGAACAGATGATTCTCCTGTCCGAGGCGCTTCGCTCCGAAATTGAGATTCTCAAAATCGAGCAGCGAATTGACGGCACCGTCCGTGAGTCGCTGGCGCAAAACCAGAAAGAGTTCTACCTGCAGGAGCAGTTGCGCGCTATCAAAGAAGAGCTGGGACAGATGGATGATGTGGCCAACGAAGTCGATGACCTGCAGAAGAAACTGGATAAGCTGGTCGCCCCCAAAGAGGTGAAAGAGAAAGCCGAGGAAGAGATTAAACGGCTCTCCAAGATGCATCCTTATTCAGCCGAGTCGGCGGTGGTGCGCAACTATATTGAGTGGGTCCTGGCGCTCCCCTGGAGTTATGTCACCAAAGACCGCAACGATTTCCCGCAGGTTAAAGATATTCTGGATAAAGACCATTTCGGGCTGGAAAAACCGAAAAAACGTATCATCGAGCATCTGGCGGTCATGAAGGTCGCCGGCAAGGTCAAAGGTCCTATCCTCTGTCTGGTCGGTCCCCCCGGGGTGGGAAAGACTTCCCTGGGACGCTCCATTGCCCGCGCTCTGGACCGTAAGTTTGTCCGGATGTCATTGGGGGGGATTCATGACGAAGCCGAGATTAGAGGACATCGTCGCACCTACATCGGCTCTCTGCCGGGAAGAATTATTCAGTCCATCCGTAAAGCCGGTTCCGCTAATCCGGTCTTTCTTCTGGACGAAATTGACAAGGTCGGCGCCGATTTTCGCGGTGACCCGGCCGCGGCGCTTCTGGAAGTCCTCGACCCGGAGCAGAATTTTGCCTTCTCCGATAACTTCCTCGAACTTGATTTCGACCTCTCCAAGGTTCTCTTCATAACCACCGCCAATTCGATGGCAGGAATTCCGCCGGCGCTTCTGGACCGGATGGAGATTATCCGTCTGCCGGGGTACCTTGAGCATGAGAAGCTCGGCATTATTCGCGGATATCTATTGCCGAAACTGAAAAAAGAGATGGGGCTGGAAAAATATGGGATAGAGTTCAGCGATGATGCCCTGCTGGAGATAATTCGTTTTTACACCCGGGAAGCCGGTGTGCGTGAAGCCGAGCGCCAACTCGCCGCTATCCTCCGCAAGATTGCGCAAAAAATCGCGGAAGGGAAGAAAACGATTCGCGTCAATGTCGGAGCGAAGAAAATTGATGAATATCTGGGAGTCCCGCCGTTCATCTCCACTGAAATCAATCCCGACCCGGGCCCCGGATATGCGGTCGGGCTGGCTTGGACCGAATTCGGCGGGGAGGTTCTGCCTATTGAAGTCACTCTTATGAGAGGGGCATCAAAATTGACCCTGACCGGGAAGTTGGGAACAGTCATGCAGGAATCGGCGTCGGCGGCTCTGGCATATATCCGGAGTCACGCCGCCCAGTTCGGATTGGAGCCCGATTTCTTCGACAAACTTGAAATTCATCTGCATGCCCCCGAGGGCGCCGTCCCTAAAGAGGGTCCATCTGCCGGAATAACATTTCTGGTAGCAATTGTCTCGGCGCTTACATCCACGCCCATTCGCTCCAGCCTGGCTTTGACCGGTGAAGTGACTCTCACCGGCGACATTCTGGCTATCGGCGGCCTCAACGAAAAGCTTCTGGCGGCGCGGCGGGTCGGTATTAGGGATATCATCTTCCCGTATAAAAACAAAAAAGACCTGCCCGAACTCCCCAAGGAGCTTCTTCAGGGGCTGCACCTGATGCCGGTCAAACGGATTGAGGAAGCGCTCAAGATTGTCTTTGGCGCTAAGTTTCTGAAGCCCGGTGTCAAGAATAGAGCCGGGCGGAAAGAATTGATGAAAAAATGACTCTCTCTCCCAATACTTAAGGCTTCGAAATTTATTGATATGCCTAAAAAGGCGGTCTTTGTCGGGTCATTTACAAGCATAAGTCAGATTCCATCCAATTCTCTACCTCATATAGCCTTTGCCGGGCGCTCCAATGTCGGAAAGTCTACCCTGCTGAACAGCCTTGTCGGCCAGAGAAAACTGGCGCGCACTTCCAAAACCCCGGGGAGAACCCAAGCGCTCAATTTCTTCCTGATTGACGACCGCTACTATTTCGTTGACCTCCCCGGCTACGGTTATGCTCGCGCTCCGCTCAAGATGAGAAGGGAGTGGGGAATACTTGTGGATAAGTATGTAAATAATGTGGACAACCTGTGTGGAATGATATTTCTGATCGATTGCCGCCGGGATTTGAGTGTCGGTGACCGGACACTGCTGGAATGGCTCGATGCCAAGAAAGTCCCCTTTCTGCCGGTTCTGACTAAAGCCGACAAGCTCTCCCGCAGCGCCCTTATTAAGAAAGGGGAAGAGCTGAAAAAGATGCTGGGTGTCACTCCGGTTTTCTTCTCGGCTCTCCGCGGTCTCGGTAAAGATGAACTGGTGGAAAAAATAGAAACTCTCGCCAACGCTCGGAGGAGGTCCCTCCCGGAGGAATAAATGGGAAAAACTGTTATCGTGGTCGGATGTCAATGGGGTGATGAAGGGAAAGGAAAAGTAGTTGACCTTCTGGCGGAGAAGGCTGATATCATCGCCCGCTTTCAGGGCGGCGCCAACGCCGGACATACCATTCTGGCGGAGGGGAAGAAATTCATTCTCCATCTCATCCCCTCAGGGATAATCCATGGCGGAAAGGTCTGTTATATCGGCAACGGTGTCGTCCTTGACCCGTATGCGCTGATAGAGGAAATCGAGGCTCTCAGAAAGCAGAATATCGATATCGAAGGGCGGCTGTTCATCTCTCCCGCCACCAATCTGGTTATGCCTTATCATAAGCTTATCGACTGCACTGACGAAAAAAGACGAGGCGGCGATGGTATCGGCACCACTCTGCGGGGAATTGGACCGGCTTATCGCGACAAAGTCGACCGCTGCGGGATTCGTATGAGCGACTTGCTGGAGCCGGAGCGGCTGCGCCGCCGGCTTGAAATCCATAAGAAAGTTAAAGGCGAATATTTTTCGGGCTCTAATGACGAACGGGCCGATATTGATAAGATTTTTGGCGATCTGATGGCGCTCGCCCCCGTTTTGATACCGATGATTACTGATGTCTCCCTGGCGTTGGCGAGACACCGTGAAGCCGGAAAGAATATTCTTCTGGAAGGCGCCCAGGGGGCGATGCTTGATATCGACCTCGGCACCTACCCTTACACCACATCTTCCAATACCACCGTCGGCGGCGCTTTGACCGGCCTTGGAATCGGGCCCAGAGCCATCGACGAAGTAGTCGGTGTGGTCAAAGCCTACACCACCAGAGTCGGCTCAGGACCGTTTCCGACCGAATTGGTTGACGACACCGGCTTACTGCTGCGCGAAAAGGGAGGAGAGTTTGGCGCTACCACCGGACGCCCCCGTCGAACCGGATGGCTCGACCTGGTTGCCCTGCGCTATGCCTGCCGTATCAATGAGGTTACCAAACTGGCAATCACCAAACTGGATGTGCTCGACCATCTCGATTCCATCAAGGTCGCGATCGCCTATGATTTGAATGGAGCGAAATTAAATGAAATGCCGCTTGACCCGAACGCGCTCTGGCATCTCAAGCCGGTCTACCGCGATTTCGCCGGATGGAAAAGCTCGACTGTGGGGATTACTGACTTTGGCAAACTGCCGCCAGGAGCAAGAGAATATCTTGAGTTCGTTTCTCGGGAATTAAATGCGGCGCTGGGGCTGGTCTCAACCGGCGCCAGCCGGGAGCAGACCATTCAGCTGTGAGATGGTGATAGCCAGAATACAGGCTTAAGCGGCGTTACGCGGCGGCTGGCTCATTCGCAATTTCTCCCGAATTATCGAATCTTACTTCTGATAACTATTTCTTTGTAACATAATAAGTTGCGAGAAAACTTGGATTTGGCTTCGTATGATTTTACGAGTCATTTTGCCAGTTATTACTATGACGGCATTCTACAGCAATCATAACATATTATAGTACATTAAGTTGCCGCCATGGCAGACTCCGTTCCATTCCGACGGCACTTCGCTTGCTAATTATAGTTTCAGGTTGACGGTCATTTTTGTGATCCTTGGTCGTCTGTGCTTTGAAGCAGTCGTCGTTCCTTCAAGCACCATCTTCTTTTCTCATGGCTGGAAGCCCGCTTCTGAGGGGGAAGCGGGTTTCCTATTTTGAAACCGATTCCCTGATACTTCCAGCCCGCGGTCAATCGTTTCTGAGGCTGTCCCAGAAATGCCGGACTCGACCGTTGTGGCAGCTCCTGATTTCGCCCAGTCAAGTGCGACACACTTGACTCTCATATCGCCTGCAGCGCGAAATTGTGACCTGCCGCTCTTCTGTATCGCGACGGCGACGGTCTGTGGGACAGCCTCTTCCCAAACTTTTTTGCGATTCGCCCTTTATTTTTTCTGTCTAATAGTTAAATTGCTATATCTGCCGCTGGTCCTTTTGGCAGAGCAATTTCTTTTTGAGGTGCGAGGAACAGGTGCGTTCACTGAAGAATCTTGTAGTTGTAGTTACCGGTGCGTCTCAAGGGATAGGCGCGGCAATTGCCCGCCATTTTGCCCTTGAAGGGACACGGCTGGCCCTCATCGCCCGTAATCGAGAGAAGCTGGAAATGGTCGCCAACGACCTCCCGCTGCCCCAGAAAGAGATACTTGTTCTTCCCACCGATATGAGGAACGCTTCCGCCGTCAGAATCGCCGTCCAATCCGTCCGCGAGAACTTCAGTGGAATTGATATCTTCATCAATAATGCCGGTGTCGGCATCAACAAGCCGGTTGTCGAACTTTCAGAAGAGGAATTCGATACTATTTTCGAAACTAATGTTAAGGCCGTTTTCCATACCTTTCGGGAGTTGATACCTCTCTTCCAGAAGCAGGGGGGAGGCCAGATTATCAATATTTCCTCCGGCGCTGCCCGCATTGGAGCCCCGGGACTGGCGGCATATGCCGCCTCCAAAGCGGCCCTTAATATCCTCTCCGAATCGGTTGCCGGAGAGGTTCGCAACGACAATATAAAAATCTCTGTCCTGTCGCCGGCATCGACCGAAACCCGTCTGATGTCAAATATGTCGGAGGCTTCCCGCTCGCCGTCGAAGGCGGCCCTGAAACTGACCGTTGATGAGGTCGCCGAAGCGGTTATCTTTCTTGCCCGGCAGAACAGCAACGCCTGGACTTCTATGGCGGATATCAGGCCTCTTCTGATAAAAAGGTGAGAATATGTCGAACACTGACCAGCATCAGCATTTTGTCTGCACTTCCCAGGAGGCGCTGGCGATTATCAATGGCCATAAGCGATTCTGGGTCTGCAACTGCGGTTGCCGCGAGGGACGCGGGTTTTGCACTCGCTCGAGGCTTGACCTCTGCCTGATGTTTCGCGGTGATTTTGACGCCACCGGCAGCGGAATGCGCGAAATAAAATATATCGAAGTGGAAAATATCCTCAATGAAGCCCGCAACAAACATCTCGTGGCGCGCCCCTTTCGCAATATCATCGGACGGGGAGGCATTGACGGCATCTGTTTCTGTTGCGATGATTGCTGCGGTTATTTTCTCAATAAGGATGAAGTCTGCGACCGAGGGG
Organism: Candidatus Zixiibacteriota bacterium; assembly: GCA_040753495.1. Lineage (NCBI taxonomy): Bacteria > Pseudomonadati > Candidatus Zixiibacteriota > Candidatus Zixiibacteriota bacterium. The sequence goes on along the minus strand of JBFMEF010000064.1, from coordinate 7,019 downwards.
CATTTGTGGAAAAGACCATCTTCGATGATTGCACTCATTGCGGTATTTGCATTGAGGTCTGCTATTTTGGCGGGCGCGAAATGCGCGAGGGAAATCTCCTCGTCCACAATCAGAACTGCTACGGCTGCGGACTTTGCCGCGATATCTGCCCCGAGGAGTGTATTATTATGAAACCGCGCGGCAGGGAACTCTTATGACGGCGGGAAAGGAATTATAACTATGCCTGGACTCTTATGCTGGAATTGCGGGCGCCCCACCGGCGTCGAAGGTAAAGTGATGCGCGCCGATGCCTGTCCCCAGTGCCTGGCGGACTTGCGCGCCTGCCGCGGCTGCCGTCATTTTGACCCGACCGCCCGATGGCAATGCCGGGAGACTATCGAGGCTCCCGTTCCGATTAAAGAAAAAGCAAACTTCTGCGATTTCTTCCAGGCGCGCCTGGCCGTTCATTCGCATGACAAAAAAATGACCCCGCTGGACTCCAAGGAAGAGAAGAAAAAACGTTTCGACGACCTCTTCAAAGACTGAACCGTGCGCCCGTTTCCAGTACTGTTATCCTGTTTTGCCTGCGAACGGAATATTGACTGACCCAGACAACAACCAAAAATAAAAAAGGCGCCTTTCGGCGCCTTTTTCTATTTAAGTAGCGACTGTCGCTTCACTTCACCCGAATCCCGCCGACCGGCGTCCGGTTTTGAAACTGCGCCGTGAACCATTCCACCGTCATCTTCAAGCCGCTGGCGAAGTCAACTTTCGGATTGAATCCCATCTCATTTCGAGCGCGGCTGATGTCGGCGAAGGAATGAAGGATATCCCCCTTGCGCGGCGGGTCATATTTCGGCTTGATATCGCTGCCGATTATCTCCTGAAGCATCTTCACCAGAGTATTCAGCGTGTACTGGCCACCAACGGCAATATTGAAATATTTCCCCGCGATTCCGGGCGCTTTGGCGGCAAGAAGATTCGCCTCCACCGCATTGGCGACAAAAGTAAAATCGCGCGATTGCTCGCCATCGCCGAATATCACCGGGCTCCGCCCCGCCAGAAGAGCATTGATGAATTTCGGAATCACCGCCGCATATTCGGAACCGGGGTCCTGACGAGGCCCAAATATGTTGAAATACCGCAGCGCCACTGTCTCCAGTCCATACAATTCGTAGAACACTTTGCAATATTTTTCTCCGGCCAGTTTGGTCACGGCATAAGGCGAAAGCGGGTCCATCCACATCTTTTCATGCTTGGGAAGTTCCGGAGTATCGCCATAAACCGAAGATGACGAAGCAAACACGAATCGCTTCACTCCGGCCTGCTTGGAGGCTTCCAGCAGATTCAAAGTGCCGTCGATATTGACGCTGTTGGAGGTCAGGGGATTCTTGACCGAACGCGGCACCGATGGGAGCGCCGCCTGGTGGAGGACATAATCGACTCCCTCGACCGCCTCGCGCACGGTCCAAAAGTCCCGTATATCCCCCTCCATCAATTCTATCTTGTCCTCAATCCCGGCAAGATTGACTTTTCTTCCGGTGGCAAAGTTATCGAGCACACGAACTTTCTCGTTTCGCCGTACCAATTCATGCGCAATATTGCTGCCGATAAAGCCGCCACCGCCAGTAATCAAATATTTCATTCTTATATCCTTAGATTCAAAAGATTGTACTAAATATCGGCTGATTAAAGACTTTTTACGCTGAGGGAGGCAAAAAAAGTTGAGGTTTTCTTCGGAATATTTCGTCCGCTTTCTCCCAGTCATCATGACGGCCGATATCCATCCAGCGCCCCCGGAATCTATAGATTGAGGGATTCCTCCCGTTCTGAATCAACCTCTGCACCAGCTCCGGGAAATCAAACCGGTTCGCCGGAATATATTTCAAAACCTCTCTGCTGAAGGCATATATCCCCATCGAGACCTCATACCCCAGCGAGGGCTTCTCTCTATATTCGGCAATCTTTCCCCTATCTTCGATTATCACCCCGAAGTCAATCTTGACCGTTCGTCGATACGATGCCACCGTTGCCGGCGCCGCATTTCGGATATGAAAAGAGATAAAATCAGCAAAGGGAAGGTCGGTCAGCAGGTCACCATTGAGAACCAGGAAATTGTCGCGAAGTCTCCTGATATTTCGCAGCGGTCCTGCCGTGCCGAGCGGTTTTTTTTCATACGCATATGAAATCTTCATGCCAAACTGCTCGCCGTTGCCGAGAATCATTTTGATTAATTCCGCCTGGTATCCGACCGCCAGTATCACTTCACTGATTCCGGCATGCCCCAGCTGGCGAAGAAGAATCTCCACAATCGGGATATCCCCCACAGGCCAGAGCGGTTTGGGAAGCACCCGCGTGTAGGGAAGAAGTCTTCTTCCTTCCCCTCCCGCAAGTATCACCGCCTGCGTAATCTGCTGACCCCTCTTTTTCACAGCTGATAGTCCTCTTTCTTGTACAGTTCGCGATGCGCCTCAAAAAATCGTATGGTTTCGACCAGGCCCGACTTCAAATTGTATCTTGGTCGATACCCCATCAGTTTTCTTGCCAGCTTGCTGTCCCCTTGAAGACGGATTACTTCTGAGTTATCCGGGCGCAGACGCCGCCGCTCAGTTTTGATTTCCAGTCTCTTTCCCAGCAGATTTCCCACAGATTGCACCATCTCCTCAATCGTGTAGTCTTTGCCGGTCGCCAGATTGATAGTCCTGCCGGTCGTTCTGGGATTGAACGCTGCGGCAAGCATCCCTTCTGTAATATCGCCGACATAGTTCATGTCGCGGCGGGTCGAGACATTACCCAGCCGGATTGATTTTCCCGAGAGCGCTTGCAAGATGATGGTTGGCAGGATAGCCCGGGCCGATTGGCGCGGACCATAGCTGTTAAAGGGGCGCATGGTCACTGTCGGCAATCCGAAACTGAGATGAAACGATTCCACCATGCGGTCGGCGGCTATCTTGGATGCCGCATAAGGCGACTGGGCGACCTGCGGATGCGCTTCATCAATCGGCAGATATTGGGCGGTGCCGTACACCTCCGACGTTGAGACATGCAGGAATTTCTTGACCTTCTCATCCCGCGCCGCCTGAAGCATATTGGCTGTTCCCAGCCCATTCACTGTCAGAAAGTCCCGCGGCGCTATATAAGAATAAGGAATCGCTATCTGCGCCGCCAGGTGGAAAATATAAGCGTTGCCGCTGACTGCGTTGCGGCAGACGTCCGGGTCGCGAATATCGCCGTAAACCAGATGAAGGTTCGCGGTGAGATCTTTTGGAAGATATTCCAGCCAGCCGGCTTTACCCGATGACGTGTACCGCACCAGGACAGTCACTCTGGCGCCGCTTCTGAGCAGCTTTTCGACCAAGTGCGAGCCGATAAATCCGGCGCCGCCGGTTACCAGAACTTTCCAGCCTTTGTTTGAGAGCATATCGTCTGAAGGACGAATATATTAAACGTCTTATCATATTCAAAGTCAATTCTCTTATATACTTATCGGAGATAACCGCCTGTGTTTTTACCCCTTTGGAGTTTTTATATTGCCTCAATAGAGTCGTCTCCTTTAGATTTAAAAAATATTTTATCGCTATCAGAAAGGAATTTGCTATGTCTGAGTTTGACTATATAACCGCTCGCCAGATTCTTGATTCCCGGGGAAATCCGACCGTGGAAGTTGATGTGGTATTGTCTGATGGCTCGCTGGGGCGCGCCGCGGTCCCCTCGGGAGCCTCCACCGGTACCCATGAGGCGGTGGAATTGCGCGACGGCGACGCCAAAACATATTTCGGGAAATCGGTCCTCAAGGCGGTGAAGAACGTCAACGAAAAAATCGCTCCCGCTCTACTTTCGAACAAAATCGACCCGTACGACCAGGTTGCCCTCGATAACTTCCTTATCGGTCTTGACAACACCGAGAATAAATCGAGTCTCGGCGCCAACGCCGTGCTCGGTGTTTCGCTTGCCACCGCCAAAGCGGCGGCGATGTCGGTGGGCCGGTATCTTTATGAATATGTCGGCGGCTCCAATTGCAAGCTTCTGCCGGTGCCGATGATGAATATCCTCAACGGCGGCAAACATGCCGACAACAATGTTGACCTTCAGGAATTCATGATTATGCCGGTGGGCGCCAAAAAATTCGCCGGCGCCCTTCAAATCGGCGCCGAGGTCTTCGGGCACCTCAAAAAAGTCCTCCAGGCAAAAAATCTCAATACCGCCGTCGGCGATGAAGGCGGCTTTGCGCCGGACCTGAAATCCAACGAAGAAGCCCTGGAAGTAATCATGGAGGCAATCGAAAAATCGGGATATAAAGCGGGAAAAGATGTGCTCCTCGCCCTGGACCCGGCTTCATCCGAATTCTACGACGCCAAGAAAAAGGTCTATAATCTCAAGGGGGAAGGAAAGAAGTTCAATTCCGAGCAGATGATTGAATTTTACGAGAGCCTGGTTAAGAAATACCCGATTATTTCCATTGAGGATGGTCTTGCCGAAGATGACTGGGAGGGGTGGAAACTGATGACGGAAAAACTGGGGAAGAAGATACAGCTGGTCGGCGACGACCTCTATGTCACCAATCCGAAAAGACTGGTTCGCGGCATTAAGGAAAAATCATCCAACTCCATTTTGATAAAGCTGAATCAGATAGGGACTCTTACCGAGACGCTGGACACCATCGAAATGGCGAAAAAAGCCGGATTCACCGCGGTCGTGTCCCACCGCAGCGGCGAAACGGAAGATACCACCATCGCCGACATCGTGGTCGCGGCCGGCACCGGGCAGATAAAGACCGGCTCCGTTTCGCGCACCGACCGTATCTGCAAATACAATCAGCTGCTTCGCATTGAGGAATCAATCGGTCCCGGGGCGCAGTATCTGGGGAAGGAAGTTTTCTACAATCTCAAGCACTAATTCTTCGCGGAAGATATAATACCGGCGCTTCAAAAGAAAACCCGCTCGCCGAGGCGAACGGGTTTTTTGAGAGGCACTCAGATTTTGAATCTGTCGCTTTCCCTGCAATGTCTCCTGAACCAGTTTTACCGTTTCCCTTTTGCTTTCCGGAATGACGGTTTGCGAAGATTCAGGGCGCTGATTTTACCGCGCACTGACGCCAGGCTCCGTTTCAGTTCCTTGGCAATCCGGGAAGCCGGTTTGGTTTTGTACCCCTCGCGAAGTTTCTTCAGTTCATCAGCGCGCCATAGTTTTCCCAGTGTCTTCCGGGCCATTTTCGATTTCGGACGCGCTTTCGCTTTTTTCTTCATCGCCATGATGTGCTCCTTTCCGTGGTGATGATAAAGTCGGGCTCAGATTTTGAGGCATTTCTGCCTCTCCTCCGTCATCTCCGGCTTGCTTGCCTAATCCGCTTACTTTTGCCTTTTAATGGCCTAAAAAAACTACGCTTGTCTGTACTCAGTTCTACAATAAAAATGTTGTTAAGCCTCAGCAACAAAAAAATAAAACCGCCCTGAAAAAATGATTGTAAAGTACCAAAAGCTCCGTGGGAATTTTTGATTTTCAGCAGGAGGCTTTTTTCAACTCTGCCGAGAGGTACTGCCCGGTGTACGATTTCTTGTTCTGGGCGACCTCTTCGGGTGTGCCGACGGCAACAATCTGCCCGCCATCTTCGCCGCCGTCAGGACCGATATCGATAATATGGTCGGCCGTCTTGATGACATCGAGATTATGCTCAATGACCAGCACCGAGTTGCCACGCTCAACCAGTTCGTTGAGCACTCCCAGGAGCATGCGGATATCTTCAAAGTGAAGCCCGGTGGTCGGTTCGTCAAGAATGTACAGAGTGGAGCCGGTGGCTGCCTTGGATAGTTCCGCTGAAAGTTTCACCCGCTGCGCTTCCCCCCCGGAAAGCGTGGTCGCCTGCTGCCCCAGATGTATATACCCCAGTCCAACGTTTTTGAGCGTCAGCAGTTTTCGCTTGATGCGGGGTATATTCTCAAAAAATACCAGCGCTTCATCCACCGTCATATCGAGGGTGTCGGCGATCGACTTCCCTTTGTAAGTAACTTCGAGAGTCTCCCGATTAAAGCGCTTCCCCTTGCAGACCTCGCAGGGGACATAGACATCGGGAAGAAAATGCATCTCAATCTTGATAATTCCATCCCCCTGGCAGGCTTCGCATCGGCCTCCCTTGACATTGAACGAAAATCGTCCCGCCTGGTATCCCCGCATCCGCGCCTCCGGAAGACGGGCATAAAGGTCGCGAATGAAAGTGAAGAGCCCGGTATAAGTCGCCGGGTTGGAGCGCGGTGTCCGCCCGATAGGAGACTGGTCGATATCGACTACTTTGTCGATATGCTCCAGCCCTTCAATGGAATCATAATCCAGCGGAGCCTGCCGCGCATTGTAAAAACGGCGCGCCAGGATGCGATAGAGTGTTTCATTGATCAGGCTGGACTTGCCGGAGCCGGAAACGCCCGTAACCACCGTCAGCACTCCCAGCGGTATCGAAACTTTGACTTTCTTGAGATTATTCCCCCGGGCGCCGCTGAGCGCAAGATATTTTCCGTTAGGGGAGCGACGAATTCTCGGAATCGGAATGCATCTTTTATCCGCCAGATAAGCCCCGGTCAGTGATTCGCGGCACTTTCTTATCTGTTCGGGAGTGCCGGCGACGACCACCCGTCCTCCCATTTGTCCCGCGCCGGGACCCAGGTCAACCACGTAATCAGCCGATTCGATGGTCTCCCGGTCATGCTCTACCACAATAACGGTATTCCCCAGGTCGCGCAGGTCGGTGAGGGTATTCAGCAATTTTCGATTATCCCGCTGGTGCAGTCCGATAGATGGCTCATCAAGGATATACATCACTCCGACCAGCCGCGAGCCAATCTGGGTCGCCAGACGAATCCTCTGTGATTCCCCGCCGGAAAGGGTCGAGGTCGCTCTGCCAAGAGTAAGATGACTGAGTCCGACATTGTCCATAAAGGAAAGTCGCTCCCGAATCTCCTTCAGTATCTGACGGGCAATCAGCTCCTGCCGCTTGGTAAGTTTCAATTCTTCGAAAAATCTCCGCGCCTGCTTTATAGACATCTCCGTCA